>NZ_JANLWO010000061.1:0-5804 GCF_031364565.1 Chamaesiphon sp. OTE_20_metabat_361 | reverse complement strand
TGATACTTGCCTGTCAGGAAACCAGCAGCAAGCGGACTCCAAGGACAGATACCCAAACCGCATTCACGGGCGGCGGGGAGATGTTCGCGTTCGATGTTGCGCTCGACGAGGGAGTAGGCTAGTTGCATGGCAATCGGACTGGGAAGATGATGCGCTGCTGCTAGCGTGGCAGACTTGACGGCGTACCAAGCAGGGATATCCGAGAAACCAAAGTAGCGAATCTTACCAGCCCGTACTAGGTCGCCGAGGGTTTGCAGCACCTCTTCGACGGGCGTGACGCTATCCCAAACGTGCATCCAATACAGGTCTACATAGTCGGTATTGAGACGACGCAACGATCCCTCCAGGGCGCGGTGGATGTTCTTTCGACCGTTGCCACCAGTATTCGGGTTGCCTGGTTCGCCGTTGTGAAAGCCATACTTGGTCGCGAGGACTAATCGATCGCGCAACTTACGATCGGTAATATAGCCGCCGATTAGTTCTTCGCTGCGACCATTTGCATACACGTCGGCGGTATCGATGAAGTTACCACCCGCCTCGATGTAAGCGTTGAAGATCGACTCGGAGATTTCATCGGGCGAACCCCATCGCTGGGTGCCGAAGGTCATGGTGCCCAGAGCTAATGGACTAACAATCAATCCAGATCGACCGAGGGTGTGGTGGGTATTGAGACTCATTTAGATTCTTTCCTAACTAAAATTAGATCGGTTGCAGTGGCGGAGCCTATCTCCTAGACAATCTCTAGATGGAACATCGCATTCGATACCTAAAATGCGCTGGCTGTCGGACGGACGACGATTTCATTGACATCGACATCATCGGGTTGAGATACAGCATATAAGACCGCATTAGCGATCGCCTCTGGTTTGAGTGCAGTTTTGCGGAGTTCTTTCAAAAAGCCTTTTGTTGACTCATCCGTAATGTCAGAGCCAAGTTCGGTTTCAACGACACCAGGAGAGATGATAGTGACACGGATATTTTTTGACTCCTGACGCAGACCATCAGATATCGCCCACACCGCATATTTCGTCGCTGAATAGACTGCGCTGGTTGGCCCAACCTGATGTGCGGCGATCGAGGCAGTATTGATAATCTGTCCGCCACCTTGCGCTTCCATAATTGGTAGCACCGCCGCAATGCCATTCAATACGCCATGAATATTCACATTAATCATCTTGTCCCACTCATCAACTTTGAGAGCATTTAACAGGGATAAGGGCATCACTCCAGCATTATTGAAGATGACATCCACGCGATCGAACTTATCTTTGGCAAAGTGAATAAACGCCTTCATATCCTGGCGATCCGTAACATCCACTACTTTGAATTCGGCTGTCCCCCCTGATGTGCGGATTTCTTTCACAATCTGTTCTAGCTTGTCGGTGCGCCGTGCGCCCAAAACTACTTTTGCGCCGTTTGCAGCTAGTAACTTGGCAGTTGCTTCGCCAATGCCACTACTGGCTCCAGTAATCGTAATGACTTTATTTTCGACGTTTAACATGGTTTTCTTTTTACTTGAATTTGTTAATGCTCGATTCTCTCGCGGGGAGAGGCTTCACCAACGCGTGCCCCTTTGTAGGTCATAAATTAAGCATAGATCTGATTTGATTAATTAACTAGGTGTTATAATCTGCAAACGTTTATGAATTTTGTGCAGCAATGAAACGTGACGAACTTAATGACTTAGCTGCATTTGTAGTGGTAGCAGATGAGATGAGCTTTACCCGCGCTGCATCAAAGCTGGGAATATCTGCCTCAGCCTTGAGCCATGCGATGAAGGCACTGGAAGAACGTCTGGGCTTGCAATTGCTAGCGCGAACGACTCGAAAAGTCTCTACGACCGAGGCAGGATCGCGACTATTACAAACCTTACGTCCTGCCTTTGAGGACATCAGTACCGCACTGATCGCACTCAGCGAGCTGCGCGATAAACCTGCCGGAACACTGCGGATTACCATGCCCAGACACGCAGCAATCTCTGTAGTGTGGCCGATGATGCCCGATTTCCTCGCGGCACATCCAGATATCCGCATCGAGATGACGATCGATGAAGGTCTAACCGATATTATCGAGAGACGCTATGATGCTGGCATCCGGTTTGGGGAGAAGGTCGCCAAAGATATGGTTGCCGTGCGGGTAAGTCACGATCTGCACTGGGCAGTCGTCGGATCGCCAGCCTATTTCACCAACCATCCTCTACCCAATACGCCGCAAGATCTCGTCGAACATCGCTGTATCAATTACCGATTTGCAACATCCGAAGGACTGTATCTGTGGGAATTTGAGCAAGATGGGCGATTGTTTCAGCTCCGAGTCGATGGCAACCTGATTTTCAATGACGGCGAGCTGATTCTAGCGGCTGCCTTGGCAGGACAAGGGCTAGGGTATCTCTTAGAAGACCAAATTACGGCTCACGTTGCCGAAGGGCGGCTGATCCGAGTTCTGACAGAGTGGTGTCCGGCTGCTAGTGGCTACTATTTGTATCATCCCAACCGTCGCCAAACACCGTCGGCATTAGCCGCGTTGGTGGACGCTTTACGGGTCTGAGATGTATGGAGAATCACCCAACGTATTGAGTCTCGATCGCTAAATTTGAATTAAATCGAGGTGAAAAATATGGTACTTGAATAACGGATATGTGTCTGATGTCTGAGTAATTAAACTACAACGAATTTTACTGCGCGTCGTCTGACAACGATCGGATGTATTGAGTGAAGCTGATGTCCCAGCATTTCATTGTAATATACTTGCTGGGCTGCTCTATGATAAACGCTGCTCTGTTAGAACACGTTTTACAGCCAAGTCTTCGTACCAATAGTGATAAAAACGATCGAGATTTGGATAGTTTGTTAACCCATTTGGCAAACTATTTCCCCAGCGAATCATCGCAAACGCATAAGCGTCTGAGATCGTGCGGCGATTTCCAACTACAAATTCTTTACCATTTAAATGCCGATCTAAATACTCATACATCCGATCGATTAATTGATAAGATGCTTCTTTTGTCGCTTGTTTGGAAAGCTCGTTTCGATCGATTGAGTATCGTTCTGGTTTATAAAATGGCACGAAAGCTGGGTGGAGATCGCTCGTCAGAAAAGCCATCCAGCGGTTGAGATCGTACTCATCTTGCAACGTGCCATCATCGCCCAATTTAGCCGCTGGATATTTCCGAGCTAGATATTTGAGAATGGCATCTCCTTGAGTCATTACATCACCGTCACCATCAATAATTGCTGGAACTTGTCCTAACGGATTGATTTTGAGATACTCAGGATCGCCTAGTTTCACTTGTTGAAGTTCATACGGTTCGCCAATCCACTCCAAAACAATATGAACCGCAAGGGCACAGCTTCCAGGCTCGGAAAATAGTTTAATCATCGTTGTATCACCTTAGCTCAGAATTTGTTCGACTTCGATTTGTAAGTAACCTGAGTTCGGGATAAGAAGAGCCTAGAGACTAGAAGTCTCTGCTCATGATGCAAAGTCCGCCTGCGCGGACTGATTAACTAGTCCGCGCAGGCGGACTTTGTAATGCTAGCCCCGATTTCAATCGGCGGCGGGACTCGAACGCAGCAAATATCCTCATCCCGAAGTCAGGTTCAGTAGCAGAGCTTTCTCAGATCCAGCAGGTTTAATGTCCTAATAACCAACAGTAAACCGCTGTTGAATATGCTTAGGATTCTCGATCTCATCAAGGAGTGCAATTGCATAATCTTCGTAAGAAATCCAACTTTTGCCATCTATTCCAACGAGCAATTCATCTTTCCCCAGGCGAAATACGCCCGTTCGTTCTCCATCTGTGAACAGTGCAGAGGGGCTGAGGAATGTCCAATCGAGATCTTTAATCTCTCTCAGATAGTTAAGATATTCCCCACCTTTAGTTGCTTCAGCTTTGACAAAATCTGGAAAATCTGGTTGGTCTACTAACAGCTTTCCAGGTGCAACTTCCAGACTGCCAGCACCTCCCACCACTAAATAACGCTTCACTCCCGATGCTCTGACAGCCTCGATGAGCAGGGCGATATCACTGTCTAGAAACACGATCGAACTAATTACGACATCATGCCCGACCAGTAATTGACTAAGCTTAGAGGGATTGTTAGCATCACCTTTGACTAATGTAAGTCCGTTCCGAGGGCTGAGTTTGGAAGGATCGCGGGCGATTCCGGTTACATTGTGTCCACGATGGAGTGCTTCATCGACAATCCGCTTGCCGACATTGCCTGTTGCACCGACGATTGCAATCTTCATTTTGTCCTTCTTGTTTAGTGGAAATTTTGACAGCCTAGCTTGCCGCTGAGTCTAAAAGATGCAATATTGCATGTAAGTCTCGTTTAGTAACTTTAGCTGAATCCAATATTAGGATGTTTCCAAATGGCTGTAAAGAAGGCAGATTCAAGTGTGTTAGTTACTTCAAAGGAACCAATGGTGGTGGAGATTATCCAAGAGATAGGCTTCGCCAACGAACAATGTCCGATCCGAGGGATACTAGATCGGATCGGCGACAAATGGAGCTTTCTGTTGATTCTAAAGCTTGCCCAACGTCCCCATCGTTTTGGCGAACTCCGCCGCGAGGTGGATGATATATCTCAGAGAATGCTGACCCAAACGCTTCGCAATTTGCAACGAGACGGATTGATTTCGCGGACAGTCTTTCCAACAACTCCGCCGAGCGTCGAATATCGCCTTACCGATCTTGGTCGATCGCTGCTCGAACCGATGCGTTCTCTTGTGACGTGGGCCGATCTCCATCAGAGCGCGATCGAGTCCGCACGGATGCAATTCGATCGCCAAGAAACCTAATATCGCAGTGACTATCTCTTTCTATTTCAAGTGCGATTCAACATCTGCTTACTTAGAATTTATTATTTCGTGTTCATAGTGAAGCTAAAATCAGGTAAGACAGTTGCAGTTACTTTGGTGTTTGAGCCACCCTCAAAATAGCCTTGAGGGACTGATTCAAAATGCTTGCCCTTGGCATCGAATTCGAGTTGCAGACCAGATTCGCTACTGGGACTAACGGAAACGTTACGCTGTTCGCCTACGGGGATGGAACCGATCGATTGAGTAAATCCAGATCCAGTGGCGACGACGTTGGTAAGTTCGACAGTAGAGCGGTTAATGATATTGAGCTTTGCGCTGCGAGAGCAGCCAGAAAGTGCCATTGTGGCACTAAGCCCCAAAACGCCAATCCCGATTATTGTTCCAAGAAGCCACGCTAACGAGACAAAAATGCGCGAACGTGTAATCATCGATCGAACCTATTATTTATGTGTACATTGAATGATACATCGCACAACGCTGAAATTCCAGAATCATTCCAAATTTTAGGAGTGCTAGCCGACCAAGTGATGATAAATTATTGGGCATATTCCAGACAACTTAAAACCCGATTGTGTGCTGATAAATGTTCTACAATCGGTACGTTCGATCGTAAAACATTAAAAATCCATAACTATGTATCGCCACCATTTCTAACTCAACTAACGTGAAATATACTATTTTCTGGAGATGACTAGTTGCAGATTCTAACGAAAATTTGTCAGAATCTTATGGTTTTAGAATTAGTGAGTTGTCTTGGTGTTTATGGCAGAATAGTGCCGTTACTTGTGTCTACCGAATCCATTTAAGACCTTCGATCGATCGAAGATCTTGGCGGCATCGCTGGTGGAGGTCGTTGTCATGCGGGCAACTGGAGCGGCGGTAGTCATAATTCGAGCGCGGCTCTGGGATTTCCAATGTTGATACCGGAGCAAGGGAAAGGAAGCTACTCGCTTTGATAACGCCCAGAAGAAAACATAACT
>NZ_JANLWO010000051.1:0-14388 GCF_031364565.1 Chamaesiphon sp. OTE_20_metabat_361 | reverse complement strand
AAATTCAGCCCGTTCTTGCGGCTGTGCTTGGGATACAACGTACATAGATTAAACCTCTAAAACTATCAATTTATTTGGGTCGCTATCATCCGAGCGATCGGTAAATATAGATCCACATTTACTCATGCCCAATCCAGAAACTTGCTAAAGATCGCATTCGATCTTGTATCTAGATCCTAGCCAATTTGTAGCCGATCGTCCACGGATATTATTACTACTTCATGGTGCTTGGGTAGGGGCTATGTGCGCGATTGCGGCATACTAGCAGCAATCTCCGTAAATATACCTCAGTTACTAGACAACTCGCGACGATCTCACTACCTGAAGTGCTAAAGTTCCGTGTTCGTCGGGATGTCAGATCGATCGATGAATGCGCATAATTGGGTCAGATGAAGTCAATATTCATCAAATCTAAAGTTGAGTAGCTGTGAGATATCGAGGTAGGATGTTGGTTGAGAATGTTGCTACATAGCGCGTCGTGTAGCACAGCCTCCGCCACGATCGATCTCTTGGAAGCCGTAGGTAGTAAATGCTAAGATTAATAGTTGTCAGGACTAAGATCCATTAGCAGCACATCATAATGAAGTTAAGTTTTCGCCGGACGATCGCAGGGCTATTTTTACCCGCATTACTGATATTAATGTCATTAGCGATCGCGAGTATTTACCCACACGCGGCATTAGCAGACGATTTTACAAAAGCAACTCTACCTAACGATTCTGATTTTTCGGGTAAAGATCTGACTACTTTTGAGTTTACTCAAGCTAGTGTCCGCCGAGGTAAATTTATGAACGCAAATCTCACTGGTGTGAGCTTAATTGGTGGAGATTTTGATTCCGCAGATATGACTGGGGCAAATCTGACCAACACTTTATTAGATACGGCGCGACTAACGCGTGCCAATCTCACTAATGCTATTTTAATCGGCGCGTCTGCTTCTGTAACTAATTTCGATGGGGCAACTATCGATGGTGCAGATTTTACAGATGTGCTTCTTAGAAGAGATGTCCAATTAAAGTTGTGTAAGGTTGCTAAAGGTACCAATCCAGTCACAGGCAAAGATACAAAAGAATCACTAGAATGCGCTTAAATTAATTGATAATTGGAGTTTGAAGATGGCGATTTACACCCCTACTTTTTGTTAATTAACACTAAAAATAGTAGGGTGGGCATTTCCCACCATAATCTTTAACTCTAAAAAGATATCAAATCAGAAATAGTTATTTATAAAAGAGTAGGGTGGGCATTGCCCACCATCTACAAGTACTTATTAATTACTTATTAATAGGCACCGCCCGCCGTCTACATTACTCAGCAGAATCTTCAACTCTAAAAAGATATCAAATCAGAAATAGTCACAATTCTCAACTTTTCTAGCTCCTGTAAGCGCTGTTGGGTAGTAGCAAATAACTGATAATTTTCAACCTTCTTGGCTAAATCTTCGGGATCTTTGCTCTGTAATTTATTGAGATAATATTTGCGCTTTTGTTCGCAGGCGAATTTCTCCAAACAGGCAATCGCCGCTCTGAGTACCAATGGCGATCGCTGAATTTCTTCAGCAGTATGTTCGTCGAGATTGAATAAATGCTCGACTCGTGCTGCTTGCACGCGATCTTCAAAGACTGAATCTTGCAACTTGGAGAGCAAGCGATCGTCCAAATAATCTATTTCTTCCTGCAAAGATTCCCGCTCGTCACATTGGGACGAGCGAGCGATAATCTGCTCCCACAAAAAGCGATGATGAGCCAATGTAAATGTCAATTCTGCTGAATCGAGCGCGTCGATAATTGTCAGGCGGTGGAGAGGATAATGGAGGTAGATCCGGAGCAATAAACCCTCCGCTTGTTCGATCAGTCTTTGATTGGGATGAATGCTAACTGGAGCAATTTCGATAAGTAGTTGTCGTTCTTCCGGCGGGGTATATTCAATACCTGACTCGATCGGATCGGGATAATCGGTAGCTGCTGGCGGCGGATATTTCGGTGGACTCGATTCTCCTTCAGAGACGCTACGCGAACGATTTGGCGGTAAATTACTGCCGCTAAATTTAGGTTCGGGGAGTGGTTTTAGTCCCTTAATTGCCGTCTGGAGATTTTCAATTAATAACGGTACCATCCGTGAATCATCAGCACTCAATAAACTTGCTGACTTTTTGAGATAATGGGTGCGGGTAGTACCATCAGTAATGTTTTGGAGCAACTTAATAATCTTCTGCGTAGCTGCTTGATATTGTTCTGCTTGCGTGAGATCCTGGTTTTCGATCGCTTTATCGATCTGCCAATCCAACCACAACGGCGCACGATCGAGTAAATCTAAATAATCCTGCTGACTGTGACTTTTTAAAAACTCATCGGCATCTTTACCCGTTGGCAAATTGAGGATGCGTAGCTGCAATTGTCCCTGATAAGCCAGATCGGTAACTTCCCCAATTGCCCGCTCTGCGGCAATATTACCCGCTTTATCCGCATCGAAATTGAGGACGATTTGTTTGGATTCGGTAAACTTAACTAACTGCTTCACTTGCGCCAAACTTAACGCCGTACCGAGTGCCGCAACCGCACTATCGATTCCCGCCGCATGTAAAGCGATGACATCAAAATAACCTTCAACTACTACTGCGCGATCGGTTTTACTAATTGCATCCTTCGCCCGATCGAGTCCATATAAAGTGTTACCCTTATCGAATAATTCTGTCTCTGGCGAGTTGAGATATTTCGGCTGTTCGTCACTCAAAGTCCGTCCGCCGAACCCGATAACTCTACCCCGTAAATCGCGAATCGGAATCATCAAGCGATCGCGAAATCTGTCATAATAACTATTGCCATCTTTACGCGCGATCGCCAGTCCAGCCGCGACAATCGCTTGCGGTGGTAAATTCTTTTGTTCGATCAGATAATTAGCTAAAGTTTCCCAGCCAGCAGGCGCATAACCGAGTTGAAAACCTTGAATAGTTTCATCACTAAAAGCGCGTTCCTCCTTTAGATATGTGAGGGCTTTTTCACCTTGAGGCTGGTTTAACGCATGTTGATAAAAGTTAGCCGTTATCGCCATAATTTCATATAACTGCTCCCGCTGAGAAAGTCGCCGCTGCAACTCCTGGCGTTGCTCCGGCGCCAATGTCTGCACCGGGACTTGATACCTACGTGCTAAATCTAAGACTACTTCCGTGAAAGATTGCTTCCCCAGCTCCATCATAAAAGTAATCGCATTCCCCCCCGCCTGACAACCAAAACAGTAATACATCTGCTTGGTAGGACTGACAGAAAAACTCGGCGATTTTTCTTGATGAAACGGACAGGTACCTAAATAATCCTTACCCCGTTTTTTCAGCACGACATGTCCGCCAATTACATCGACAATATCGACTTTGGCTTTAACTTCTTCGATCGTATCTGGATGTAAACGGGGGATATCCATGAATTAGTGGATAGTGGATAGTGAATAGTGGATAGTAGTAATTCGTAGGGTGGGCAATGCCCACCAGCTATTTTTCAATACTAGTACCGAATTATTTACTTGCTCGAACCAGATCGGACTCGACCGAATTTGCTTTCTCAGATCCACTAACATCTAAAGCAGTAGCGATCGAGACAGGATCGATCGAGTGTCCGATAAATACTAGTTTAGTCTGACGACGCTCATCGGTGCGCCAAGGACGATCGTAAAATTGCTCGAATCGGTTGCCCACACCTTGAATGACCAATCGCATCGGTTTATTCGGGACGGCGACGAAGCCTTTGATCCGATAGATTTCCTGTTCTGTAACGATGAGTTCTAATTTTTGGCGCAATTGTTCGGGGTTAAATTCACGATCCATTACCAAATGTGTCGAGTCGATCTCATCGTCATGATCGTGTTCTTCTTCTGTATCGTGATGGCTGGGACGATCTTCTAAATGGTCTTCAACTGCGGCGTTCAATCCTAATATTGTATCGACATCGACGATGCCTCGATCGCTGGTAACTATTTTCACAGCGCGGGGGAGTTCTCGGTTAATTAGATCGATCGTTTGTTGATATTGTGCGGGACTTACCAAATCGGCTTTATTTAAAATCACCAAATCAGCGCAAGCCAACTGATCCTCAAATAATTCCTGTAAGGGCGTCTCGTGATCGAGATTTTCATCCTCCTGTCTGAGCGCATCTACAGCCGCCGGATCGCTGGCAAACCGTCCACCTGCCACCGCATCGCAATCGACCACCGTGATGACCGCATCTACCGTCGCTGCGGTGCGAATTTCTGGCCAGCGGAAGGCGGTAATTAGCGGCTTGGGTAGTGCCAAACCGGAGGTTTCGATCAGAATGCAGTCGATGTCGTCCCGACGCGCGATGAGGGCTTGCATCGTGGGGAGAAATTCTTCCTGTACCGTACAGCACAAGCAACCATTGGTGAGTTCGACGATATTATTTGGGGATTCAACCTCATCATCGGGGCATACTTGACACGATCGCAATAATTCCCCATCGATGCCCAATTCGCCAAATTCATTGACAATTACCGCAATCCGCCGCCCTTGATTGTGAGTGAGTAAATGTCGGATCAGGGTGGTTTTGCCACTACCCAAGAATCCAGTAATGACGGTGACGGGAATTTTTTTTGCCATATCAAATTAAACTGTGTGTCTCGCTGGTCTTGGAAAGGTACTCTACTTTCAGGGTTCGCGACTAGGGCGAGCTGCTTCTAGCTAATCCTGGATCGAACTGAGTTCGGTCTTATAGTTTACCGCAATCGATCGCGAGATAAGTACATCTCGATCGATAACCCTGATGTTAAGCAAAACATCGATCGAAATCACCATCCCGAACGCCAATCGCAGATCTAGTCTCTGGCTACGGATCAACACCTCAAGATCGTATCGACTCAGTTCGTTCGAGTATTTGAACAATTTTCCCTGTTGAATGGTGTTGTTTTTGATTTTCTACATAAGCTATCGCCCATGCCAATCTTTGTTCGCCCAAGGAAAACACCGCATATTCATGTTGCCAAGAAAATTTGTAATTATCATCAGCCAGCTCTTGATTCAAATAACGCGCACTACTACCTTTAATTCGTTTAGCAAAATCAGCGATTGATAATTTAGGTGGTATTGAAACAATCAAATGGATATGGTCTTCAATCCCTCCAATCGCATGTAATTGGCATTCTAGAAAATCTACTTTTCCTTTGATGTGTGGATACAGGATTTGTTCGTGAGCTGTACTAATTAATGGTTGTCGCTCGTGGGTTGCCCAAACTAGATGATAAAATAGTCTCCAAAGTGGCATAATATTTGCGTTTTTGTTAATATTCCCTGGATTAGAGAGGATGTTAACACATGCGATCGAATTTGTAGATTATAGCGTAAGTAATCTTACTCATAGACCCTGGAATCTAGTCATTAGTTGAAGCCCTCAAATGAATTTGCGGATGCAATCACGCGGAGGGAACCTCCGCATGTGTTGCACCAAGCAGGGGCTAAGAGCGTAAGTTCGTTAAAACGAACTAATATCTCCGGCAGTTATCTTCAGATAACTTGTGCTATGAGCGCGAAATTCCATTTCAGCGCGGATGTCGAGCGCACCAATCACCCAAATCCGATCGAATCCACCTCGATCGACAACAGCTCTCTTGGCGGTTATCAGATGAATATTTCTCAGTAATTTTGGCAAGGTGGAAGTCGTGAAAATTCGGGTATACTACTGTCAGATAGTTTTCAATTACCAGAAAAATAATGAAAAGTACTTCTGCTCAAAAAATAATTAGAGATGCTGTGGCATAAGATGCCACAGCATCTAAACTTGCTCTAGCTGGTTCGATCGTCAGTTTTGGGATCGTCGGGGTAAATCCGGCTCAAGCAATCTCCTTAAATAATGGTACTGGCATCTCAAATCCAGCCAGCACCATCACTTTTTCTGAATTTACTCTGGGTTCTGGCACGCCACTTACCAATCAATATTCCAGCCTAGGAGTCACATTCAGTGGGCTTTCTGTTGGCTCTGCATTCGGAGCTACTCCGAATATAAGTGGTGCTGCGGCTGGAAATAGTAGTTTCTTCGGCGCAATTACAAACCCTTTTCTAATCAGCTTCACACAACCCCAATCACAAGCTGCCTTCAGTTTGGTTACTAATCCAGGAACATCAACCTTTAATGCCTTATTGAATAACTCCGTAGTAGATACATTCAGTACTGCAACCAATAACACTAGCAGTAACAATTTTTATGGTTTTACTGGCGTTACATTTGATGCCATCAGGGTTACGGCTGGATCTAATGGTTTGGCAGCTATCGATAACATCCAATTTGGTACGGCGACTGCTCAAAGCGTTCCCGAACCTTTTAGCATTATCGGTACCCTCATTGGTGGTACGGCAGCTTTTCGGATCAGAAAGAAATTAGCGGATGCTAATAAGGTGTAGATTGAACTGGGCTGGTATTGTTTAGTAATACGCAATACCAGTTCGGGTTGAAGATCTCCACTCAATGATTCTTAGCTGCGCTTCAGCACCGCCCTCAAATGAATTTGGGGCTAATAGCAAAAGTTCGTTAAAACGAACTAAGATCTGCGATAGTTATCTTCAGATAACTTGTGCTATTGGCCCGAACTTATAGTTCAGGGCGGTTTTTGTGCGAAGCAAGTCAATTTTTATTATCCCAAACTCAGACTAATTAGCAACTCACGTTATTTACTTTGCATCCATCCAATTAGCCCCAACCCCAATCTCCGCCACCATCGGCACACTCAGATCGACCGCACTTTCCATAGTTGCCTTAATCTTCGGCTGCAACTCCTCCCACTCATCTTGCGGGATTTCCAACACCAATTCATCATGCACTTGCAACAACATTTTCGCTTGATATTGCTCTAATAACTTATCAATTTTAATCATCGCTAACTTAATAATATCCGCACTCGAACCCTGAATCGGAGCATTCGCTGCCGCGCGTAAATTTCCCGCATCTACTTGTCCGAGATTACCGATATTATCCAGATCGATCGAGTTAGGATCGCTACCTTTTAAACCGCGCAATTTACCACTTTCAAATCGGAAATACCGCCGCCGTCCGCAGACAGTTTCCACATATCCGAGGGCGATCGCTTCTCGTTTGATGCGCTCTAAATAGTCAAAAATGCCTGGATATCGATCGTAAAACTTCTCGATGAAGATTTTGGCTTCGCTGGCTTTGATGCCAGTTTCTCGCCCGAATCTTGCCGCACCCATGCCATACACTACGCCGAAGTTGATGATCTTACCCATGCGGCGTTGTTCGCTGGTGACGGTATCGCTTTCAAACAATAGTTTGGCGGTGACGGTATGGATGTCTTCGCTTTGGTTGTAGGCAGTTATTAAAACAGGTTCTTGACTCAGATGTGCGAGGATGCGAAGTTCGATTTGCGAGTAGTCAACTGCGGCGAGAATCCAACCAGGTGCGGGGATAAATGCGCGGCGAATTTGGCGGCTAAATTCGGTACGAATGGGGATATTTTGGAGGTTGGGATTGGAGGATGAAAGTCTACCAGTAACGGTAACAGCTTGATTGAAATCGGTGTGAACTCTGCCCGTTTTTGGGTGGATTAGAGCGGGGAGAGCATCGACGTAGGTAGATTTGAGTTTGGAGAAAGTGCGGTGTTGTAAAATCAGATCGACGACTTCATGTTTGCCTTGCAATTTCTCCAAGGTATTGACATCGGTGGAGTAGCCAGATTTAGTTTGACGGATACCTTTGGTGTCTAATTGGAGTTTTTCAAATAGGATTTGCGCGAGTTGTTTGGGCGAACCGAGATTGAATTTTTCGCCTGCGAGTGCGTAGGTTTGCGCTTCGATTTTGGCTAAGTCTTCAGCTAATACTAGCGAGAGTGTTTTCAGGTATTCAGCATCGATATTGATGCCCCGATCTTCCATCGCCGCGAGGATGGGTTCAAGGGGGAGTTCGATATCTTGCAATAGCGCAAGTAACTTCGGTGCGGTGGCTAATTCGGCTGTGAGGAGATCGTAGAGGCGGTAGGTACCCCAGACATCCATGCCGCAATATTCGGCGACTGCGGGGATGCTAATATTGGCGATAGTCTGTCCTTTTGCTACCAAGTCATCGTAACTCTGCGGGACGATGCTCAGATAGCGGCTGGATAAATCGGTGAGATTGTGGCTGCTGTCAGGATTTAAAACGTAGCTTGCCAACATCGTATCGAAGACGACGCCTTGGAGTTCAATACCTTGGTTTTTAAATACCAATCGATCGAATTTTGCATTCTGCAATACCTTCGGATATGTCGCAGATTCGAGGATCGGTTTGAGGTTTGTCAGGACTAATTCTAGTTCTAAATTATCCCCCGAATCGTGTCCGATCGGAATATATGCCATCATGTCAGGCTCCGCACCCCAACAACAACCAATCCCGACTAACTCCGCATTGCGCGGTTCTAAATCGGTAGTTTCCGTATCCCAAGCAATGGGACGATTTGGATCGGTATACTGCTGAAGATTGGTAATTAAAGCCTGTAATTTGGCGACAGTATCGATAATTTGTGGTTGAATTGGCGATTGCCGACTGAGTTGAAATTTATCCGTATCTTCAGCACTAAAAAACCACATATCGTCACCGCCATCATCAGCGACAATCGATCCCTGTGGTGTGACAAGCTCATGAACTGCTTCGTGGGGACTATTAATACTCTCAAGAGTCGGAGCAGCCGCACCACCAAAAGCTTCCTGAAGTTTCTCGATATCTTTACTAAATCGATGCAATTCTAATGTTTGCAATATTGGCTGCACCTGCGCGAAATCAAACCCAGTTAATTTTGTCTCTGGTAACTCAATTTCCAGCGGTACATCAGTAATAATTCTCGCCAAATACTGAGAATGATCTGCATCATCCTTACCTGCGATCAATTTCTTCCCATTCGCACCTGGAATCTCCGCCACGCGATCGTAAATAGTCGCCAGATCTCCATATTCATTCAACAACTTCACCGCCGTCTTATCGCCAATCCCGCGCACCCCAGGAATGCTATCCGATTTATCCCCACACAAAGCCTTATAGTCAATAATCTGCGCCGCAGTCACCCCCATCTTATCGATGACACCTTGCTCATTCATTTCCACTACTGAAGGGCTACTTTGAGCAAAAGTCGAAGTCATGTACAACACACTAATTCTGTCGGCATCGCTCACCAGTTGAAACATATCCTTATCGCCAGACAAGATCTTCACCTGATAACCCTCGCGGCTAGCTCTCCCCGCCAGCGTCCCCAACACATCATCCGCCTCAAATCCCACCGCCGTAATCGTCGGTAAGTTTAACGCCGTTAATAACCCATACAAGTTCTGAATATCGATCGTGAAATCTTCGGGCGTTTCTACTCGATCGGCTTTATAATTATCATCAGCTTCATGTCGAAAAGTCGGCGCGCGTAAGTCAAACGCGATCGCCATCGAATCCGGTTTCTGACTATTAATAATCTCGACCAAAGCCTTGACAAATCCAAAACAAATACTCGTCGGCACTCCCGCCGAAGTCGTCAAGCCACCGCTCTTGCTTTTGGCATAGGCAAAGTAGGAACGGTAAGCCAGAGAGTGTCCATCGACGAGAATTAATAGGGGAGACATAAAATCTAATTTATTGTGCAGGTGGGACTTTTTGTAATAATCTTTCCCGTTTGTGCTGACGTAATTCTAAATCGATTTGAGCGATTGCATCATCTAGGAACAAATTATATAATTCTAATTGGCGGTTACTCTCTCGTAACCTATCGAGACAACTTTTTCTAGTTTCTTCCGTCGGATAAGGATATCGCTCGGTCATGATAGGTTCCAACCTCTTTTAATCTCTTGAGTACTAGCATTAGCAGCTTCTAGATTAGCTTGCCCATTCTCAATTGCTTTTGCCAGTAGATCTAGCATAGCATTTGTAGCAATTGGCTGTGCTTCCAAAATCTTCAACAGCAGGGTATTGAGGCGAGTGTAAGACTGGTTGAGTCTTTCTCTGGCGTTTTGCAGTTCTTCCAATTCACCAATCGTTCTAGCTGTCTCTCCATATCTATCGAATAATGTCCACTCTGTTGTGCTAGCTAATTCGATTGCATCTGCAAGTTGACGGAGTAGCCCAAAAGTCATCGTTAAGGTTTCTTCAGATAACTTCGCCATCGATCGAGAGTATGTTGGAAGGATATATTACTATTATCTCAGATTCATTTGCATTGTGGCAGCACAGGATAGATAATTTCATGTCTAAGCACATCCTTTAAATTTGAAGCTGCGACAACTTCATCCGTAGTCCAGAAAATTGTTTCTAACATCTTAATGACCTTATGTTTATTAGATAAAACATCAAAGATATATGGTGGTGCATTTCCACCGCCTAGACTTCAATCATTATTGAAGATAGTTATAAATCGATCGATTCATTCTAATCATCATCTGTGTCCCAATTCGATCGATTAATGAATGTATCGATCTGGTCTTGATGACGATCGAGTGCATCAAAAAAATCTCTGCTCTGTTGCCTCAATGTATCAGAAAGTTCTCGATTCTGTCGTTCCAAAGCACGGGCGATCGCTTTGACACTAACTACAGTTTCTTTCACATCAGAAGTAACTGCCATTACCGATTTAGCAATTGAACTAGTTCTGCGTTCGTGAGTACGTTTTACTTCAAGTAGTTTAGAAATTTGCTGAGTATTTTCCGCATTTGCTTGAGCGGTAGCAGCTATTAATTGCTGAAGTTTCAGATATTCACTCGCTCTTTGTTCTCGCTCTGTTGTCGCCTGAATTTCCATCCGCTCCATCCTTCTATCGAATGCTGAGATCGATCGAGCCAATAATTCAGCTATCTCTTCAAGCTGAGGTAATCTTTCTAGGGGTGTGTCATTCGAGTGAGTCATCCGATCTACTTTCTAACAGCTACTTTATTTAATAGACAATTATAACAAACAGATTGGGGATCTATGGATTAGATAGCGAGCGAATAAAGCTAGACATAATCTCTAGTCAGGAGGATTTTGCCTGTCGATCTTACGTCCAATTTCTTTGATGTCTTCGTGCAAATCTTCAAGGGTATCATAGAGTGAATTACTCCGCTCTTGAGATTCTCGATAACGGTCGATATTTTCTAGTCTTGATTCGCGAATAGTGCGGCGCAATTCCCTAATTGCCTTACGTTCGCTTTCAATACTCGTACTATTAGCTGCTATCGCTTTTGCATTAGATTCAATCAATTGTCTCGTTGCCGATAAGGATTGCTCGAAGCGATCGTGAAATGTTGCTTGAGCTTTAATTTGAACGCTAACTTCTTTAATCTGTTGAGATAGCTCGGCGTTAACTTCTTTAATCTGTTGAGATAGTTCGGCGTTGTTAATTAATTGTTGCTCCATCAACCGTTCTAGCCGCGTTAGTCGATCGATAGATTCATTGCTTTGTGTCATAGCAGTTCGAGATTAATGTCATCCAGCTCGATATATGTTTGCAGTACTATCTATTTTAACATCAGACACTCGATCGGGTTGTGCTTGTAGCGATCGAGCGACTTAAACTATTAACTGTTAACTGAATTTAATCCTAACTGCAATACTGCCAAAACATCCGCCATTGTTCCTGATAACATTGCTTCAACTGCTAACCATAAGCCAGGAAAAACTTGACTCTTAATTATCCCCTTCTCGTCGAGTTCCAATCGAATATAGTCACCATCTTGCAGACTAAACCAATCGATTTCTCGATCCAAAGTTCGCCAGATAATATACTCCTGCACGCCATTTCGACGATATGCAGCTTTCTTGTCATGAAGATCGATCGAGACTGTACTAGCTGCTATTTCAACGACTAATTCTGGCGAACCTTCGATATAGTCGTCCTCAGTAATTCTCGCCCCTCTACCTGGCATAAACATCACCGCATCAGGTTGATATTCATTATCTAGATCGAGGCGGACTGTTGGCTCGATGCCTAGCGTTACTTCCTCTGTGGCAATTATTGAATAGTTCCACAACCAGCCAATGATATTTCCATGAGGTTTAGCATGAGATTCAAAACGTAACGGTGACGCCATGTAGACAATTCCTTCGATTAATTCCGCTTTATTACTCCCGTTTTTTTGATAAGGCATCGCAGTATAACGTCGCTCGAACTCATGGCGAGTGAGTCTGTCGCCATTTTCTAATAATGGGATAGTTTTTGAGGAGGTTGTAGTCATAATTTAGGCTCCACGACTATTAATTGTTTGAATCTTGCTTTCTATATCCGGTTGCACTGGTTGAGATTACTGTCTGATTTTAGTAGTAAACCCAGAAGCTTTAAACTTCTTCAATTGCAGCGGTAGAGTCGCACTCGATGGCACCGTAACTCGCATTTCAAAATCATTAATTCCTGGTGGTACCTGCTCGATTAAACCCACTCGTCCCCGATTTGGCAAGACATTGTTATTGTCTGCGTCGTAAATCCGTCCGTAGACATCGGCATCGTAGACTGTCTTACCCGATTTGTTTTCGGCTTTGCCAGTAATCAAGAAACACAGCGCATCTTGAGTCACGCCACCGCTACTCACCGCACCTTTAGACATTTCTGCCGAACAATCCTTGTAACCAACATTTGACAATGGGATGGGTGTAACTGCGAAAGCTGCGGGGGCAAACAGCCACGTAGACATCGATAAAGCGATCGCGACGGTAAAAGTGATGAAAGTACGAATTATCATGGGAGGAAGCGAGGGGGAGAGGGGGAGACTGGGAGACTGGGGGACTTGGGGACTTGGGGACGGGGAGATTCAATAGTCAACTTTTCATTCTCTATTCCCTATTCCCTATCCCCTAACCTAAAACCATTGTCCCCCATTGAAGCGCGAATAGGGAGAGAGGATACGCAGAAGCGAATGAGTGACGATCGCACTCAATAGACTAAAGCTAGTATAAAACCCGATAAACCCAGGGATATTAAAGTTGGCTCGATCGATTCCTGGTAAGCCGATAACTTTAATAATCGTTACCAAAAATAACCCTTCCCATACCGCCGCGCCGAACTGTAATAAGCCATTCCAGTCGCCATCCCAGCGAAACCGCTGGAGCTGATGATAGCCAAAATCCCAGGCTAGTCCAAATATGCCCAGATAGATTAAGGTTAGTAAAGTTTGTCCGGCGATCGCTGGACTCGATCGGAGTACCATGAGAATGGTAAGCAACAGCCCGATTGTCGCCACTAACAACACGCGAATTTGCCAACGACCGAACAAAGTAAAAGTCATGATGTGTTCAGGGGTAACGCTCGGATTTACTGATGCTTAATTATGAATATTTGCCGATTCGAGGGTAATTAGGCACTGAGATTTTTTGGTGCGATCGTCTGACAGATTTGACTGATGTTATGCGCTACTAAGCTCATTCTAATCTAGTTTAAAGTTGAATGGTAAACGGACGTAAATACCGTGAGGATCGTTGAAGCTTTTGAGGGCATTCAGTTCGGTTTTGACTTTGAGCAATTCGGTAGTGAGGGGATCTTGACTCTGGAGCGAGCGAATTTCTTGGCTTCCACCAAATTGTTTAATTAGTTTCTCTTCCCAGCTTTCTACGACAGGGTATTCTTCTAGCTCCCAATCTTTACCTAATTTAGCAGTTTTTACTGCATGGGCGATCGCGTCATTAAGTCCACCGATTTCATCGACTAAGCCGATTTTTTTAGCATCAGTTCCCGACCAAACTCGCCCTTGGGCAATTTCGGCAACTTTTTCTTTTGGCAACTTCCGAGATTCGGCAACTTTATTGAGAAAATCATCGTAAATATCATTAACCATCTGTTGAGAAATTGCCAACTCTTGAGGAGTACGGGGTCGGGCGAGCGTCGTACTATCAGCTAATTTTGATGTTTTGACGACATCCCAGGTGATGCCATTATTATTAGCTAGTTTTTGATAGTTATAATTGATACTAATTACGCCGATCGATCCGGTAATTGTATTCGATTCGGCAAAGATTTTATTAGAATAAGTAGAGATCCAATAACCGCCAGATGCGGCAACATCGCCCATCGAAATAATTACGGGTTTCTCTTTGTGCAATAGTCGCACTTCCCGCTGAATGATGTCTGAAGCTAAAGCACTACCACCGGGGCTATTAACTCGCAATACTACTGCTTTGACATCTTTATCCAATCGCAATTCGCGGACTTGACGCGCGAGGCTATCACCGCCGATTTGTCCGGGCAATCCTTCACCGCTGACGATATTACCTTGGGCATAAATTACCGCGATTTTACGACTGGAACTGGTTGATGTTTTATTCGCGGTTTGGGCATAGTCACCGATACTGATTTTGCGGTAAGAAGTTTTATCTTCTTCATCAGCACCACTAATTTTCTTGAGTTCTGCTAAAACTTCATCTAGATAAGCAGTGCGATCGACTAGTTTATTTTGAATCGATTGGGCGG
>NZ_JANLWO010000884.1:0-7833 GCF_031364565.1 Chamaesiphon sp. OTE_20_metabat_361 | reverse complement strand
TCTAGATACCACACCTCTTGGCGATCGCTGTTGAACTCACCAATCATCAGCTTTAACTAAACTAGCTATGCTCGATCCGAATCTGGATGAAATCCAGTTATTACCTGAAGAATATGCCCGCTATTCGCGACATCTGATCCTACCAGAAGTCGGTCTCGACGGTCAAAAGCGTCTCAAAGCCGCCAGCGTCCTCTGCGTTGGAACGGGGGGACTCGGTTCGCCATTGTTGCTCTATTTGGCGGCGGCTGGCGTCGGTCGGCTGGGCATCGTCGATTTTGATGTGGTAGATCATTCCAATCTCCAGCGTCAAGTCATTCATGGTACTTCCTGGGTCGGGAAACCCAAAATTGAATCGGCGAAAAATCGGATTCATGAAATCAATCCTTACTGTCAAGTAGACCTCTATGAGACAGCCTTAAGTTCGGCAAATGCCCTCGATATCATTCGTCCTTACGATATCGTCGTCGATGGCACCGATAATTTCCCCACGCGGTATTTAGTTAACGATGCGTGTGTATTGTTAGATAAACCCAATGTCTATGGGTCGATCTTCAGATTTGAAGGACAGGCGACCGTCTTTAACTACCAAGGTGGGCCAAACTATCGCGATTTGTATCCAGAACCCCCACCACCAGGGATGGTACCTTCATGTGCTGAAGGTGGTGTTTTGGGCATCCTTCCGGGCATTATTGGGGTGATTCAAGCGACAGAAACTGTCAAGATTATCCTCGGTCAGGGGACGACACTCAGCGGGCGATTGGTATTGTATAATGCCCTAGAAATGAAGTTCCGCGAGCTAAAACTGCGACCCAATCCCGTGCGTCCGGTGATTGAAAAACTCATCGATTACGAAATGTTTTGTGGAATTCCTCAAGCGAAAGCGGCTGAAGCGGAGCAACAAAGTATGCTGGCAGAAATGACTGTAACCGAACTCAAACAACTAATCGATAGCGGTGCTGATGATTTCGTGTTGATTGATGTCCGCAATCCCAATGAGTACGATATTGCCAAAATTCCGGGTGCGATCTTGATTCCGTTACCGGATATCGAGCAGGGTAAGGGTATCGAACAGGTTAAAGCTGCGCTCAACGGTCATCGTCTCATCGCTCATTGTAAGATGGGCGGTCGATCGGCGAAAGCTCTATCGATTCTCAAGGATGCCGGGATTGAGGGCACGAATGTCAAGGGTGGGATTCAGGCTTGGAGTCGCGAAGTAGATGCTTCGGTGCTGGAATATTAATCGCAATGGCGATTAATTGTACGCTGGTCTTGTTAAGTAGGTGGGCGTAATTATTTATGAAGTAGATTATGCCTGAAACCTAGTTGGTGGGGAGTGCCCACCCTACTACTACTAGCTAAAATTTAAGGTAGGGGCAATTCATGAATTGCCCCTACCTTAAATTTTAGATTGTCACTCCCATCCCCCATCTCCCATCTCCCATTTCCCCACCAAATTTGATTAAAATAAGTTGCACAACCTTGACACCCATAGCAGATCGTCTCTAGATTCAGTGAATGTAGGGTTAAGCGAGGGATATTTATGGGTGACGCAAAACGGCGGCAACAAAGTGGACAAGTAGAATCAAAACGGATTGTCTCATGGTTGCCGCTGACGATCGCGCAATCGTCAGAATTTGTCCGCGTGAGCACCCAATTTGCGTGGATTGGGATTGGGTTGCTGGTGCTGGGGTGGCTGACAGTGCGGCTGATTGGGCCAACTTTTGGCTGGTGGCAACTCGTGGGTTAGACGGCGGCTAAGTACGGTAATTAGGGTAGCGATCGCTGCCGACAGCACTAGTTGTTCGATGTCATAATAAATATAGACTCTTGTCTAGATACATCCCCCTTCTCTAGTTTTGATGTCGCAGGAGAACAGCTCCGCCCCAGATTTGATATGAATTCTTCAGAACAAGCCTTAACTCGATCGTACACTCAAGAAGATGTCCAGCAGATTCTCAATATCGCTCTGGCGCAACATCCCGATGCAGATACGGAATTGTCCTACGCTCAGCTATTAGAAATCGCTGAAGAATTGCGGATCGAACCGGGTACGCTCAAACTCGCTGAAACCAAATGGTTGACTCAGCAAGGTAATAGCGTCAAGCTCCAAGAATTCGATAACTACCGTCGATCGAAACTAGAAGCTAAATTTGGTAAATATGCGATTACGAATACTTGTCTAGTCGCGCTGAACTTTTTGACGGGATTTGGCGTACCGTGGTCTTTATACGTGCTGATCTTTTGGGGAATGGGCGTCGGGTTAGATGCCTGGAAATTATTCTATCAGCGTCAAGGACAAGCCTACGATCGCGCCTTCGGAAATTGGCAGCGCAAACAAAAGATTCACAAGTCGATTACGGGCTTAATCGATAAATTAGTGTAATATGTCACCCAATCGGAGCGCAGACAGACAGTGGCAACAATGGTTGTGGCTATTAATCTGGACGCTTCTGGGTGCTGGTTTAAGATTTGCGAATTTAGAGGGCAAGCCACCGTGGGCGGATGAGTTTCGGACGCTAGTATTGACGGTGGGTAATAGTTTCAAGTCGGTGCCACTCAATCGAGTCATCGATATTCAGACATTACTAGCGCCCCTAATTCCCCATCCCCAAGTAGTACTAAGTAAAATTATCGAGCGCGTCTCGATCGAAGATCGGCAGCCGCCGATTTACTTTGGCTTAGCAGCTTTGTGGATGCAGTTATTTCCCCCTCATGGTGGCTTAGTCAGCCTGTGGGGTGCTAGGGCTTTACCCGCGCTAATCGGCACTCTGACGATTCCCTGCGGGTATATTTGGAGTTATCTGACATTTGGAACGCGCCCAGAAGATGCGCCGACAGCTAGATCGATCGCCAATTTTACGGCGGCGATGCTGGCTGTCTCGCCGTATGGGGTATTTATCGCCCAAGAAGCGCGCCACTATAGTTTAGCGAGCTTGTGGACGATCGTCTCGATTAATTGTCTGGCGATCGCCTGTCGGCATCTGGTAAGCCGCCAAAATTTACCACTCTGGCCGATTGCCGTTTGGGTGAGTGCGAATATTTTGGGGATGGGAACGCATTACTTATTTGGGATTGCCCTCATCGCCCAAGCAATTACTCTGGGGATTGTCTGGCGGTGGCAGGCTCATCAGGCGCAACTGCCTAATGCGGCACTCGCACGCAGGCGAGTACCACCGACGTGGCGGCGATTGGCAGTAGCCATCTCAACTACCACTGCTGGCGCGGCTTTCTGGCTGTGGTTGTTTGTGGCTAATGTCGATCGGACGGTTCCGGGCTGGATCGACAATCCACCGCATAAACTCATCGAAGTCTTCAATCCCTTTTTTCAAATTCTCGGGGCGGCGATCTCGATGCTGTCACTACTATTAGTAGAAGTGACAGAGTTACCACCGATTACGACGCTCTCAGATAGTCCGATCGATCTGAATATCCCGATCGTGATTTTGTCGGCAATTTTGATGCTGATCTTTTTTGTGTGGGTAACGCCACTACTCGATCGTGGCGTGCGAAGTCAGTGGCGACAACCACAATTCCAAGTTGAGACGATCGCGATCTTGTGGTTTACAGCCAGCGCCCTGGTGTTATATTTGACGCTACCCTGGCTGACTGGCATCGATATTACACGGGGGGCGCGGTATCACTTTGTCTATTTCCCCAGCCTGATGATGCTCCTCGGTTTGGGATTGGCGAGTTGTTGGCGCAGTAAACCGTCGCTTGCCAAATGGGTATCGGGCAAGCAAGCCGTGACGATCGTTATCCTGATGGGAGTCATCAGTAGTGCGATCGTCGCTAGCAATTACGGCTACCACAAATATTATCGCCCCGAACAGATCGTCCCGATAATTGGGCAATCGGCACCGATTCCCGTCTTAATTGCGACGACACATAATAGTTTGATTCAAGTTGGCGAGATGATGGGACTAGCTTGGGAAATGCAGCACCCAGAATGGCAGCAGCTAGCGGCGAAGACGCAGTTTCTTTTGGCTCGTCAAGCTCAGAAATTTTGCGAGCGCGATTGTGCTGCTACTAAGCTGTTGGGCGAAATAATTGCTCGACAGTCTCGATCGATCGATCTGTGGCTGATTAATTTTAATGCGCCCAGTAATTTGCCACCTACTTGCGTGCGCTCCAAAAAGTTTACGCGGGGAGTCTACGGGTATAAATACCAGCTCTATCACTGCCGTCAACCGCTTAATGATGCTACATCTTAGAGGGGATAGGGGATAGTGCGATCGATTAGTTGTGGTAATTACGGTGAGCGATCGAGAGCTAGAGTCGTATTTATGCTTAGAGACTGGCGCGATCGCCAGCTATTTTTACTTGCGAGCTAGTTGCTGCGATCGTTTGTAAAAGCAGTATCGAGCATTATTAAATCGAGAATAAGTAATCGATCGAGATATTATTTGGCAAGATTTCGGGAAAGTGGATTTACCGATCTGTAGTTATCGGTACGAACGCACGAGACACAAACTACACACCCAGTTAACACCGTAGAAACACAGATTAGAGTTTAGATTAAATCTCGAACCTTTACGGAATTAACCAACCAAGATTTGTAGTCTGTAGTGTTAGTAAATCACTATTCATCACTTATAGGAAATCCATCATGAACTTCAAATCTATTCTCGTTGTTGGTTTAAGCTTCGTTACCATCGGTTTATCTCTCCCCGCTCACGCTGATGATACTGCGACTGTCATCAATAGCTCCCAGGATGCGATCGTCACTGGTACTGACAACCAGACGACTCAAGTCAACGTTACTTCAGTTGAGAACAGCTCGCGCGGTCGTCGCACTTCCGGCAACACTGGTACTGCTGTTACCAACCGCCAAGGGGCTGACGTTCAAGGTAGCTACAACGACACTACTCAAATCAATGGCGCTCAAGTTACCAACCGTCGTAACAGTCGTTAATCCCATCCCTGCGGTTATCTAGCACTTCAATCGATAACCGCAAATCCACTCTTTGCTACAGCCACATTACTGAACTTTTCTACTCATAGGAACAAAATCATGAACTTCAAATCTATTCTCGTTGTCGGTTTAAGCTTCGTTACCATCGGTTTATCTTTGCCCGCTCATGCTGATGATACGGCGACTGTAGTTAATAGTTCTCAGGACGCGATCGTCACTGGTACTGGTAACGGTACGGCTCAAGTCAACGTTACTTCAGTTGACAACTACCAAAGCGGTCGTCGTAGCTCCGGTAACACTGGTACTGCTGTTACCAACCGTCAAGGTGCTGACGTTCAAGGTCGCTTCAATGACACTACTCAAATCAATGCGACCGAAGTTACTAACTTCAAGCGCGTCACTCGCTAATAGTTACAACGATCGGATTTGCACTTTGCTCGATCGCTAATCGCTCTATTTCATCTATTTAAATCAACGTGTTGCCCTCAGCAATCTGAGTCAGCACGTTGATTTTTTGGCGATCGGTTTTTGCTAAGTCAGCCCTAATAGCCTTGGCGGTTGCTATATCTTTGGTGCGTTACCCTCCGGGATAACACACCCTACTATCTTTTTGCAAATCAATAGGATTGCTATAAATAGATCTAAACGCCCACTAATTTATAATCTATCTCCCATTATCCATTACCCATTACCTCTTACCTCATACCAATCTGGGTTTCAGCAGCTTTACTAAATAAATTTGATTTTATCTGTCAAGATTTACGGAAAGTGAATATCTAGATTTGTAGTTATAGATACGAACGCAAAAGACACAAAACACACACCCAGTTAACACCGTAAGAATTAGATTAAAGTTGAAATTAAATCTCGAACTCTTACGAAATTAACATTTAATATTTGTAGTTTTGAGCATAAGTAAATCACTAATTAGTCACTCATAGGAACAAAATCATGAACTTCAAATCTATTCTCGTTGTTGGTTTAAGCTTCGCTACTATCGGTTTATCTCTCCCCGCTCATGCTGATGATACGGCGACTGTCATCAATAGCTCACAAGATGCGATCGTTACTGGTACTGGCAACCGGACGACTCAAGTCAACACTACTTCAGTTGAGAACAGCTCGCGCGGTCGTCGCACTTCCGGCAACACTGGTACTGCTGTTACCAACCGTCAAGGGGCTGACGTTCAAGGTAGCTACAACGACACTACTCAAATCAATGCGACAGAAGTTATCAACCGTCGCAACAGTCGTTAATCATCGCCCTGCGGTTATCTAGCACTTCAATCGATAACCGCAAATCCACTGCCCATTACGTTGTCATTACTTAACTTTTCTACTAATAGGAAATCCATCATGAACTTCAAATCTATCCTCGTTGTCGGTTTAAGCTTCGTTACCATCGGTTTATCTCTTCCCGCTCATGCTGATGATACTGCGACTGTAGTCAATAGCTCACAGGATGCGATCGTCACTGGTGTTGGTAACGGTACGGCTCAAGTCAACGTTACTTCAGTTGACAATTACCAAAGCGGTCGTCGTAGCTCCGGTAACACTGGTACTGCTGTCACCAACCGTCAAGGGGCTGACGTTCAAGGTCGCTTCAATGACACTACTCAAATCAATGCGACCGAAGTTACTAACTTCAAACGCGTCACTCGTTAAATTAATTGAGAATTGAGAATTGAGAATTGAGAATTTGGTTGTTAGGATGGGGATCTCGACCCCTGTTCTTTGTTAATCATTCCCTGGCTGTTATCTAGCACCATAGCTGCTGATGAGTTAGGATTCGATCGCGCTCTAAAGGCTCGCTTACTAGATAATGTAGGCGAGCCTTTTGATTTATTTGAGCGCCAATCAGATTGAGATCGAGTGATGAGTAGATAGCCGCGCAAAAAAAGGTTGCCAAATCGTTATATATTAAGTAACCTACCTGCAAAAATTTTAGATCGTCAGGTTCGCTTGACTCCAATCTAGATGCAGCCCTTATTCTGGTCACGATCGCCTACATCTATGCCTAGATGGTCTGTTAGTTTAATCCCCGCCGCGCTCGGTCGCCGCCTCCTGCTCTTAGGAGTGCTATTGACAACAAGTTGCTCGCAAAGTAGCAACCCTGCGACTACGGCAAGTAACGAGCCAGGACGCATTACCGTCGGTACGACCCAAAAACCGCGCACTCTCGATCCAGCCGATGCTTATGAATTGAGATCGATCGCGTTGATTCGGAACTTGAGCGATAGGTTATATACTTACGATCCTGGCAGCACCGAGATTAAGCCCCAGTTGGCGACAGCGTTACCCACCGTGAGCGCGGATGGTTTGACTTACAAGATTCCGCTTCGTCAGGGGGTATTGTTCCACGATGGCACTGCTTTTAATGCCGCAGCGATGGCATTTTCACTCCAACGGTTTATCCAAAATGAAGGAAAGCCAGCCTTTTTGTTAGCCGAGCGGGTGGAGTCAGTTACGGCAACTGGTACTTACGAATTGACGATTAAGCTCAAAAAGCCCTTTGCGGCTTTTGCCTCGATGCTGGCTTTTCCGGGTACTTGTGCGCTCTCACCGAAAGCTTACAAGATTGGCAAAGATAAGTTTGAAGCCAATACCTTTGTCGGGACTGGGCCATACGAACTCAAAGAGTATAGTACCGATCGGGTAAGATTAGTGGCATTCGATCGTTATTGGGGTGCCAAACCACTCAATCGCGAAGTCAATGTCCAGATCTTCAATAACAACCCTGCCAATCTGTACAACTCCTTCCGGACTGGCTTGGTGGATGTTGCCTTCCAATCGCTCGAACCCGATCAAGTCAAGAGTCTCGAAGAGGGTGCCAAAGCCGGGAAATGGCAGTCGATCTCGATCGATGGCAGCGTGACTAGCTACTTGATCCTCAACGTCCTCCAGCAGCCCCTCGACAACCC
>NZ_JANLWO010000795.1:0-6348 GCF_031364565.1 Chamaesiphon sp. OTE_20_metabat_361 | reverse complement strand
TCTTATGTCTGGAATGTGCCTGAGCCGAAGCTTGCGCGTCGTCTTAACGACGATCGCACATCCCCACCATTAAGATCCAGCAGTGCCGTAATACTAGAGTGTCGAATCTTATGCGGACTCACCACTCGGTCGTTGGCTTGCCTACCGGAGGTAATCCCTGCCGCTTGAGCCAATCCCCCGACGATCTGATACTGCCAA
The DNA here is from genome assembly GCF_031364565.1 of Chamaesiphon sp. OTE_20_metabat_361. Taxonomy (NCBI): domain Bacteria; kingdom Bacillati; phylum Cyanobacteriota; class Cyanophyceae; order Gomontiellales; family Chamaesiphonaceae; genus Chamaesiphon; species Chamaesiphon sp. OTE_20_metabat_361. The sequence continues at coordinate 6,150 of NZ_JANLWO010000795.1, read as the reverse complement.
ACGCGATATCGATCGACATCAAGTGTATAAAGAACTGTCGCTCAAAAGAAAGGAAGATTTATTGAGCCAAGTAGCCTTTGACACATTCGATCGAGGTGAGTATTTCTTTAAAAAAGCACGGTAGAACGTCATATTACCGACTATGTTCGCAACATACCAGGCGCGGCGACAGATGAAGAAGCTTTGCAGCTAGATAGCGAATTGGTGCTGCGATCGATTATGACGCAACATGGTTTATTAATCGAACGTGCCAAGGAGATTTTCTCTTTTTCCCATCTCACTTTTCATGAGTATTTTACGGCGAAGTGGATTGTAGATAGTTTTGCAGTTCAGGGCGATCGATTGTTTCTAAAATTAGTTGAGAAGGTTAGCGATCGACGCTGGCGGGAAGTATTCTTTTTGGTATTGGGAATGCTCCCTAACGCTAGTTCTCATTTGCGAGAAATCAAACAAGAAATTGATAGAATGCTGGCTGGTGATGGAAAGTGCCAGGAGTATTTGGTCTGGTTGAATGAGAAATTTCAATCGATCGAATCTGAGAATAGTTTACTCTCACGACTATCTTACTTCTCAGTAAGTTTATTTCATGTGCCCATAACGTAATATTTAATTCAAAGCAAATTTTTCCAAAAACTCGTGATAAGATATTGTTTTAATATTTTTGTCATTACAAACAGACATTAAACATTTAGAATTAGTTACGAGCGTTCGTTGACAAAAGCTTGCGTAATGTAGGTTTAAGATATCATGAAAACTCAAGCTTGGCGATCGATAGCAGCTAGCTTCTCGCAACCAAGATGGATCGGCTACAATAACTGATAAACTCGATCGTTCAATAAATTGGTGGGCATTACAATATTTTGGGTTGTGACACTCTGAAACTACCAGATCGAGGACTTCGGATGAAGTCAACAATAGCAGTTTCCATCAGATTGCGATAACGATATCAGTGCATCTGCATCTAGAAGAGGAATCAATCACTAACCTCAACATCACTTTGTTTCCAAGTTTGCAATTCCTGAGACACTTCTAAAGTTTGTTTGCCCAAAATTTCAGCAGCACGAGAATTTGTCAGTAATCCTTCTTTCAAGAGTGCAGTATATGTCAACCGCTCCAGACGAGTCAGTCTTTGTGGCATGGGAATCTCAGAATTAGGAAGATCCTTATCCTTACCACCACATTTCTTATTAAGAACGCCCATTTGTGTACCGCTTTGCTGTTTGGTAATAATACCAGCTTGTTCGGCTCTAATCAGAATGGTTCTTAAACTCACCCCATATCGTCGCTTGATATCGATTAACAGAGGATCTGGTATCCAGCGATCCCGATAAGCACGCATTTCTCTATGAATGACATTTTTTGGCAGCAAAATAGCTCCAGCTAAATGGTTAGCTGCCTTCTCACGGGGATCTGAAGATTTAGTACGTTCTGGTGGCTGTCGATATTCTTTATGATGAAAAATTAAGTGGGCAAGTTCATGCAACGAAGTGAAGAATTGGCGTTCGGCTACATCAGTACTATTAACGACAATAAGACAACCCCAATCCTCCTCACAGGCGGAAAACCCTGAAATTTTGGCAGGAAGGGGGTAGGGTAAAACTTTTAATCCTTTGCTTTCTAGAAGCGACAAAGAATCGCCAACAGGTGCTGATTCGCCCAATCCTAGCCAATTGCGTACCTCTTTAGAATAGTCTTCGATCGCCTCAGAATCATAAACATCCAAAGGGAATCTAGCTGGAGACGCGGGTACTTCCCCAAGCAGCTTCTCTAAATTGGCATAGTCAGCAACTTTTTGGATGAGATGCTGTTTGATCGTCGGAGTTAATGCAGAAGGTTCATCTGCTCGGAAGAGTAAGGATGAAAAAAAAGAATTTGGATCTCTAGAGTCTGTCAACTCTAAGCCTTGAAGTAGCTCGACTGCTACTCCCATGATCCTAGCAATACTGCTCAATTGAACTAAGCTAGGCTCCCTTTCTCCATTCTCCCACGCTGCGATTGTCTGACGAGTTACGCCAGCCTGTTCGCCCAAGTCCTCCTGCTTAAATCCAAGCTGATCTCGGTAAGCTCGAATCTGATTTGACATTTGTAGCTAAAAAATAAAATTTTAAATGAAGATAATGTTAGATTTCGTCCCGAATGGCGATCTTGGTCGATTGACGATCTCAGTTGTTCGGTGTCCTTGCTTTGAACTGTCTCGCGTTCAGAGGTGCTAACTCATAACCCGCGATAGAGAACCTCGGTGAGGATAGAAATTTCAATGTTTTTATAATTACCCACTCGCTTCCACGTCTTTTCGAGACTGGCTACGCGTGGGTAAGACTATTATGCCCCACTTCAGGCACCCGATCGGCAATCTTGTTAACAAAATCCTACCAAAATCCACACAAGCTATTGACATGATGTTAGATCGCACTTAACATTTAAATAGTCTGTTTGAAGAAAAAGCTTCAGCAGAATGTTAGATTATATCTAAGCTAAATGGCTAAGAATACAGGGAAAGGTTATCGCAAAGGTGCCGTAGACCAACGCAGTCAAACGTACAACCCAGTCACAGACACTTGGACGAAGCGCGATACCGTCACAGGGAGATTTCTTGATGGCAAGCAAGATGGCAATCCATTCAAGGGAGTTCGGAAAGAAGACTAGGCACTAAGCTTGGTCGGTTAAAGCGAGGGGAGAGTAGTTTCCGCTATCGCTCTCCTCCTATTCGAGACTCAAAAGCAAATTAGGTAATCAAACACATGACAAATATCAATCAAGTCTTGCAGATCGCTCAACAAGAGCTAGGCGTAAAAGAACTAGGTAATAGCAACATCGTCAAGTATGGCGACTGGTACGGACACGACCTTAATGGTCAGTCCTGGTGTGCTATGTTCGTTTCTTACTGCCTATCCGGTGCAGGATTACAGACGTACATCGAGACAGAGAAAGGATTTCACTACACTCCTAATGGAGCAAAATGGTTTCAAGAGCAAAAACGATGGTTTAAAGATCCATTGCCTGGAGACATCGTTTTTTTTGATTGGCAAAATGAAACCGATCTCATTCCAGGTGCAGCTAATCATGTTGCTTTCTTCATTGCTAAAACAAAAAAAGGTCAAATTATTACGATCGATGGTAATAATCCGCCAGATGATAAATCCAATGGAGGGGAAGTTCGCTATCAAATACGACCGTTCGATTTCACTGTTATGGGATTTGGTCGTCCTGCCTACACAAACACGATCGCAGAGCCTTTACCTCTATTAAACGGAACCAATCTATTTTCTCTCACAACTAGCGAAGATATTAGGGTCTGGCAAAAGAGAATGATAGCTCGTGGCTATGACTTTGGCACTAATAGTGCAGACGGAGTATTCGGTAAGCGTTCTAAAAAAGTGCTGGAAGAGTTTCAGCAAAAGCTGGGCTTTAAGGTTAGTGGAGTTCTCGATGTGCTGTCATGGCAAGCTGCTTGGACAGCAATTTAGTTAATTTCTAAATATGTTCGATCGATTGATAGGAGCAAGATTAGTTAGAAGATCTTGCTCCCAATTCAGTTGAGAAACTAATATGTGTACGGTACAGAATTCATCTACTCAAAACAAGGATCGCTCGTGTTAGCATTAATTATTTCTTTTTTCACATGCAAGAATAAATTTATGCTAACTTATGATATTTTCAGTTGCTAAACGTGTAAAATATTTATTAAAGAGGATTGAAAATTATAGTTAATCTGCTTGGAGTCACAAAGGAAAAACTATACCAATCGTTGCTTGGGAAGCGAAAGTCTACGCAACTTTACCTTTAGGTTCCCAAACATAGGATTAATGACGGGTTCGATTCAGAATTGTTAAACTAAGCGAACCCAGCTTCTAAGATTTAAGTCCATCGACAAACCGAATAAATTTTATCACCCATAAAGTTTCATGAACAAGCGATTGATTGTTTGCTGCGACGGCACCTGGCAAAAAATTGATAGTCCTTATCCAACCAATGTAGCCAAATTGGTTCAGGCTATTCCGGTATCTCCAGAAAATCTGTTATTTTACGGTGAAGGTGTAGGCACGGGAGATGAAGCTGACAAAATTTTTGGTGGAGCATTGGGATGGGGCATCGATAAAAATATTCAAGAAGCCTATCGGTTCCTCTGTTGTAATTATGCCGATGGCGATCGAATTTATTTGTTTGGCTTTAGTCGTGGTGCTTATACAGTCAGAAGTCTAGTGGGGCTGATTCGTGCCGCAGGGATATTACCGCGAGCGGGTATTCGTCAAATTCCCATCGCTTATAGAGCTTATCAAAATGCCAAAGTCAAATTTTCAGATAAATCCGAGATCGAACGTCAAAACATCAAGCTCAGAGAAACTGACGAGTTGATGGAATTTCGCCAGGATTTACACGATCGGTATCGAGATGGCTATCATGAGGAGGTAGAAATTACCTTTTTGGGCTGCTGGGATACTGTCGGTGCGCTAGGAATTCCCGATCGGATTCCGTGGTTGCCCCTCGATCGAATTCTCAATCGGAAATATCAGTTTCACAATACAAAATTGAGCAGTAAAGTCCTTCATGCTCGCCACGCGCTCTCGATTGATGAAAATCGCCAAGAGTTTGATTTTACCGATCTGATTCCAGCAGATGGTTTGGCCGATCGGGTGGAGCAAGTATGGTTTCCAGGCGGACATGGCTGTATAGGTGGTGGCACCAAAGCTAATAGTCCTTTGTCTAATGCTGCTCTGTTATGGATGATGGCGGAAGTAGAAGCATTGGATTTGGGACTGAGCTTCGACAACCGCAGTAGCATTGAAGATGGAGTTGGCATCGACGCAACAATTTTCTGCTCCAACGAACTGGCTTTTCCATACACCCCAAACGATCGAGCGATTCCAGCTCACAGTAATTTTCATCCATCGGTTCGGCAGCGGTGGCAGGATTGCGCTTGGTATCGTCCTAAATCTCTCACACCATTTGCATCTCAATTAGGTGAGTCACCCCCACTTCATGCCGGATCTTTAACAGTTGGTCAAAACGTTCGATTTGCAGTGCAGGCTAAAGAGCCTGAAAATCACACTGCCATTCAAATTGAAGAAGGTGCTACTTATACTATTAATGTTAGCCCCCTGCAAGTTTGGCAAGATGCCCAAATATCCTCATCGGCAGCAGGCTGGAAGATTGTCAAGTCTGATGACGATGGCGAGTGGAGCATTGAGGGGCTGGAAACTCAAAAGATCCCATTTGCATTAGGCAAGTTTTATCAGCTTTCTAAAGGTATAAGTCGAGTAGCTGAAGCGGAATGGATGGAACTGATAGTTGAAATTGAAGGTGAAAAATATCGAATTGGCTCCGATCTAAGAGTAGAATTTACTGCTATTACTAGTGGTGAATTAATTGCCTATGCGAATGATGCACCTGGGTTCTATCAAAACAATCAGGGCTGGATATTTGCGACGATCGAGCGGACGAATTAAAAGTCCATCTAAATTGTAACTAGCTCTTAAGATCTTAACATTCCAGAAAGCAATCGCTCCAACAGTGGAATGTGAGTGCTAGGATTTGGATTAGAGCTATTACTCATCCATAAATTTATGACAACCTCCGGCTCAATTTTTCTGGCTGGTGCTAGCCGTGGCGTTGGCCATCAAATTGCCCGCATTTTGGCAACCCAAAATGTGCCTGTGTTAGCCTTGATTCGAGATCCTGCCGCCCAAGCCGATCTCCAGGCTCTGAACGTGGAAACAGTGGTGGGTGATGCCCTCAATCCGACCGATGTTACCAATGCCATGAACGTTCAGATTAGTGCGGTCGTCAGTACGATCGGCGGAATGCCCCAGGATGGACAGCGGGCAGATTTCCTCGGTAATAAACAGTTGATTGATGCGGCGGTGAAAAATGGAGTCAGTCGGTTTATTCTAGTTTCCTCCATCGGTGCGGGTGATACTAAAGATGCCATTCCTGCCACTGCCTATGCGGCTTTGGCACCCGTGCTAGCTGATAAGGAAAAGGCCGAGCAATACCTGATGGATAGTGGCTTGAATTACACGATCGTCCGTCCTGGTGGTTTGAAGTCGGAGCCAGCCACGGGCAATGGGGTGTTGACATTGGATACCCATGTGGCTGGCAGCATTACACGAGCGGACGTGGCGGCTTTGGTATGTCGTTGTCTGGCATCGG
>NZ_JANLWO010000786.1:0-1931 GCF_031364565.1 Chamaesiphon sp. OTE_20_metabat_361 | reverse complement strand
ATCCAGAATGGAATGAGTGCCGCTCCACGCTTCACACAGATCGAACCATACGCAGGAGAGTTTGAGAGGCGGCGTTCCGCCTGTCTTGTCTCGCTAAACCCTCGGGGAACCCGAGGAGCGCGAGCCGCTTTCAACGGGGGGTCTGGGGGTCGGAGCGACGCGCGCTCTGGAGGTTCCCTCCAGGTATAGCGCGTCAAGACAACCCCCAGATCCGGGTTCTGCCTCCGCTAGGAAAAACGAAATTCACTAATATCTAACATTTGCCGCTCCGCTTGAGACAACAGACGATCGCTATTAGGAGAAACAAAACCCACTAATATCTAGCATTTGCCGCCCCGCTTTATACAAAAAATCCCCAACTCAGGTAACATCAAAACCCACTAATCGATCGCGATCGTAGTCGGAGTAGTAGGCGCAGCTCCCGAATTATTCCGAATATCCGGGATATGTGGATTGCGGAAATCCGCATACAACTTATCGCGCCAAGTGAAAAAGATATCATAGTCAGGATTATCAGCAAACCCCGGAATACCTTTACCCTTGAGATTGAACGGCACATTCAGATAAGGGCCAGTTGGAATTTTGAGCAACAAACTCAACCCCGCCACCGTCAGATCTGCCAGCGTCGGCGTATCGCCGATCAGATAGGCACAAGAGTTCTGTGCGAGCAGCATACAAATAGATTCGAGACTGCGGTGCATCTCGGCTTTAGCTGCTTTAATCGAGTCAGGAGTCAATCCCACACCCAATCCCAGCAGATCGATCGCCTCTGTCGGAATCGAGCCAACCAAATTTTTGAAGATATCTGGGGTACCTGCGGGTAAAATAGAAGTACGCAGGCTACTACTTTTGAGACTTTCCAACAAAATCGATCGACCCTTAACCCCGATCGAGTCATCAGCCCACTGTTCTAACAGTAAACAAGTTGCTTTTTGTTGGGGATTAGTTGGGATAATTGGGCGATCTGGATAAGTTTTGTCCAAGTAGAGAGCGATCGCGGTCGAGTCAGCAACGATCTTATTACCATCTTTGAGGACGGGAACTTGTCGTTGTCCGGACATCCGAAATAAATCTAATTGTCCCATCCCCGGCATAACTTCGATTTTGCGATATGCTAACCCTTTATAGTCCAGAACTAATCTAACTTTTTCCGAAAAGTGCGACAATTCAAATTGATATAGTTCTAGCATGGCTTTTACTCTCCGAGCATAATTTACAACAGCACTACCATTTATCCTAGAACATCAACAGTGAAATACATATATACAAGCTTACGGTTTTCACTCCGATCTTATTTATAATGCCCAAGCTTATGCCACCCGATTCCGCATCGCCGCCGCTACATGAACGATTGGGAGATCCGCCCTGGCACTACTGGATTGCTAGAGTAGTGCCCATGCTATATGTTACTACGTTGACTCTGCTGCTCCCTACTCTTTTGACACGATCTTTTGTGGTGTCAGATCTAGGCGTGAACCAAGATCGCCGATTGCAGCAACATCTGCGCGCCATCTCGATTAAAGTTTTAGCGCATGGCGAACATATTGGTTCGGGGGTGTTGCTGGCGCGACAGCAGCAGGTGTATACCGCCATTACCAATGCTCATGTCATTCAAGCTACTAATGCCCCCTTTCAACTGCAAACCCACGATGGACAAGTATATGCAGCCGCTTTAATTACACCGCCATCCGGCCAAAATCGCGATCTGAGCATCCTCCGCTTTCAAAGTCCCGATCGCACCTACACCACTGCCAAATTAGCCACAGCTAGTCCCAAAATCGGCGATCGCATCTGGTCGGCAGGATTCCCGAGTGAGAATGGCAATCCGGGGGAAGATCGCCACAGTGGAGCCACAGAGGTCAATTTGGGGCTACATATTATTAACGCTCAGATCGCGCAAATCTTACCGATCGCCATTGCTGGGGGCTATA
>NZ_JANLWO010000734.1:0-6390 GCF_031364565.1 Chamaesiphon sp. OTE_20_metabat_361 | reverse complement strand
ATTTCTAATAGTTTAGTCCATCATCTGCCCGAGCCATATTTACTATTTCAGGAGATTAAACGGCTCATCAAATTAGATGGGGCAATCTTAATTCGCGATTTAATCAGACCAGAAAACGAGCGGATTGTCAATGAGCTAGCTGCTAAATTTGGAAGTAATTACGATCCTCAGCAACAGCAGTTATTTCAAGACTCGCTCAAAGCAGCACTGACACTCGCTGAAGTCCGAGAATTAATCGATCGAGTCGGATTGATACAAGTAAAATTATCCCAAACATCCGAGTTACACTGGACGATCGAGCGTCAGAAAAATATAATCGATCGGATCTAAGGTAATATAATAAACCGCCAGCTATTTTTGTTAAGCTAAATGTTAAATCGCAAATTTTGGTTTGGATTGTGTGTGACACTCGGACTAATTCTCACATTAAATACCCCCGCAATTTGGTCGCGATCGCTGCTACCATCTAAATTGACACGAGAAATTCGTGGCGTGTGGATTACCAACGTCGATAGCGATGTCTTATTTACTCGCGATCGCTTAGCAACCGCGATTAAAGATCTCCGCCAACTTAACTTTAATACTATTTATCCAGTAGTCTGGAATTGGGGCTATACCACCTACCCGAGCAAAGTTGCCAAACGGCTCGTCGGTAGTAGTTTGATGCCCAAAAAATCGGCAGGAATTCTAATTAATAGAAAGCTAACTAAAACCGAAGGCTTAGAAGGGCGCGATGTCCTCAAAGAAATGGTAACTCAAGGTCACAAACAAGGTATTGCCGTCATTCCCTGGTTTGAATTTGGCTTGATGTTACCGGGCACTTCCGATCCGGCTGGCTCTGACTTTGCCAAGCTACATCCTGATTGGTTGACCCAAAAACAAGACGGTGGCACCCTCTGGAAAGAAGGCAAAGATCCGCGCGTTTGGCTCAATCCTTTTAAGCCAGAAGTTAAAAAATTTATCGTCGATTTAGTCGTCGAAGTAGTCCGTAAATATGATGTCGATGGAATTCAATTTGACGATCACTTTGGATTACCTTCTGAGTTCGGCTACGATAAATTTACAGTCGATTTATACAAACGCGAACATCAAGGCAAACTACCACCGACAGATTCCAAAAATGAAGAGTGGATTAACTGGCGTGCTGACAAAATCACCAACCTAATGCGCGAACTGTTCGTCGCAGTTAAAGCTGTCAACCCAAAAGCGATCGTGTCAATTTCACCAAATCCTCAAGGTTATGCCAAAAGTGCCTTCCTCCAAGACTGGGCAAAATGGGAACGTCAAGGCTTAGTTGAAGAACTATTAATTCAAGTTTATCGAGATAAGTTAGAGACATTTATTGGCGAACTCAACAAGTCAGAAGTCAAGCTTGCTAGTCTCCATATCCCGGTGGGTATCGGTATCCTCACTGGCGTCAAACCCAAACCCATATCGATGCAACAAATCCAATCTCAAATCGCCGCCGTTCGCAAACAGGGTTTAGCAGGTGTGTCTTTCTTCTTTTATGAAAGTCTGTGGAAATTGACTAACGAACCAGCCGCCACTCGTAAAGATGGATTCCGCCGCGTGTTTGCCCAGACAGTAGCTCGATCGACCATAATAAAATAAGGCTTTAGACTTTGGGTTTTAGGCTTTAGGGGTCATTTAGTCATACCAATCTCTAATTGGAGAACGACAGATCGAGGTATCGATCGAGAGCATCATTACCTCTTGTCTCTTACCCCTTACCTTTTACCTTTTACCTCTTACCTTTTAAATTCAATGGAATTACCTGAATTAGATTCCGAAACGATCGATCGAGTGCTGGAAATGGCTTGGGAAGATCGCACTACATTTGAAGCGATCGAGTTGCAATTTGGGCTGAGCGAACCTCAAGTCATCGCCTTGATGCGCCGCGAGATGAAAGCTTCTAGTTTTCGGATGTGGCGCAAACGCGTTACCGGGAGATCGACTAAACACGCCCATCGCCGCGACTTTATTGCCGGACGTTTTAAGTCCCAAAATCAGAAAGGTTGACAATTACAGCGGCTTAGCTCAGAGCCGCTGATGCAATTGATGATGCGATCGCGTGATTGGACTGTCTAGGAAATCTTAAATATGAAAAGGGATCGCCAATAGCGGGAATAATGCCAATAGGAGCCAAGCCCAAGACCAAATACTCGGGCGTTCGATCGCTTCTGGAGTAGTTAACAGAGCTTCAATCCGGCAATCGAGCCGATTTGTCGCATTCATCTGACTAAAAGCCGCAGCTAAGTATTCGGGGAAAACCGGAGTAGACTGCACGATCGATAGTAGTGCTTCGGCAACTAACAAGGGATCGGTCTGTGCGGATGCCCACCGATCGGCACGCAGCTCTCTTAACATTAACAGTTCCTGCCAGATCGACTCGGTTTGCGGCAGCCATCGCGTCATCTGGCGCACCCATCCCAACCAGAAAAAACACCAAGTATCTCGATACTGATAATGTGCCTGCTCGTGGGCTAAAACAGCCTCTAAATGCTCTGGGGCTAGGGTATCTAGTAACCCCTGCGTGATGACTAATTCTGGCTCCCAAAAACCAATTTGGGCACTATATGGAGTTGGGAGATCGATGAGGCGAACATTGTTGCTACTGAGTCGAACGATCGGATAAGTGCGAACCTGCTGCAACATCTGCCAGCCAGAGCCAGCTAGTTTGCACCAATAAAGTGTCGCCAATCCTAAAAAACCGATCGCCAGATCGTAACTGAGCCAATCATTACCCACCCACACCATCCGTCCGTGTGGCCCCATCCAAATAATCGCGATCGCACTGGTAAATAATAACAGTGGGGGCAATAAAAATAATGTCAGCGTCCGATCCCATCGATCGATCCAAGGAGTATGCGCCATTTCAGTCCAAGTGAAGCGCACACACCAAGCTAGACCGAAAATACTAAATAAGACGATCGAGTGCATTACTGTTCCTCCTTGGCTTGGCGGATGGCTTGGAGTTTTTGGGCGATCGCTTCAAGTTGTGCCATGCTAGCACGATCTAGATCGTCAGCAAAAGCAGCGACAACATCAGGATTACCCACTGCCAAAAATTGATTTAAATGTTCGTAAGCGGTGAGAGCTTGGGCTTCAATTGCCGAAATCCGTGCTTGCCAAAGATAGCTGCGCTCCTGTTTATCGCAGGTGAGCCACCCTTTCTGGGTTAACCGATTGAGGATCGTTGAGACCGAAGCATATGCCAATTCACGATCGGGATCGCTCAAAATTCGATCGTGGATATCCTTGGCGGTAACTGTACCGAGTTCCCACACAATTTCGATAATTTCGCGTTCGAGGGAACCAAGGGCGAGTTGTTTGGGACGGCGATCTGGAAGCGGCACCATGAAATTTTAGAACGATATTTCTCCTACAATACCGCAATTTGCCCAGGGTGCTTGACGCTGTGTCATTTGACCTGCGCTAGATGAATACGTTATGTATAGTGCGACCGAATTATGTAATCTCAAATCCAATGACTAGCGATCGCCATCGACTAACTATAAATGCAAGTAAATTATTTGCAACTTTTTTTCTCATGACGATCGCGCAAGATACAGATCGACTTGCCGCTACAGCTACTATCCCGAACGACACTGTTGCAAAATCTAGTAGTGTCTTACTAGCCGATGGGAGAAACAACCGTCCCAAAGCTAAACATCAATCTCAAACCGAAATTGCCCAGGTACCACCGCCATCAGCCCCACTAGCACCAACACCCGCTTCAGCAGAACCAGAACTCACGATCGATGTTACTGGAGAGCGAAAATTATACTTACCAAAATCGACGCCAACTTACACGATCGATAGCCAACAAATCGAGCGGCAGGGATCGAAAAATGTTGCTGATACATTAAATAATTTACCAGGGTTTGCGATTAATAATGCTGGCTATGGGGCAGATATTCACACTGGCACTTATTATCGCGGTGCATCGATAAATCAATTTATCATTCTGCTCAATGGTCGCCCGATCGGCAATAATATTAATACTTATCATGGGGCAACAGATCTCAATAGTATTCCCGTCGATGCGATCGATCGGATCGAATTATCTAGTGGTGCTAGTACTATTATCTACGGTTCCGAAACCTTTGGCGGGGTAGTAAATATTATCACCAAAACTTATCGGGGCACGCCGGAAACCAGAGTGTCGGCAGAACTTGGCTCTTATGGTCGTCAAGATTATCGAGCGAGTTATACTGGCGGCGATCGCAAATTAAACTATCGAATTGGGGTTGAAAAATATCGGATCGATAATAATTATAGTGTTCCCGTCGGTGCAGCCAATCGCGACCCGGCTACAGGTAAACTGACTAATGCTGATACCGACCTAATTAGCTATTCTGGTAATATTTCGGCGACAATTAACGATCGCAATCAGCTCGATTTCGATGTGACAAAAACTGCCAGTCGGCGGGGTTTGGTGTACTTTGGATTTCCCTTTCAACGCGACAGGTTAAACCACGACAACCTCAATTTAGGATTAAATTGGCGATCTCAATTAGCCACCAACCAAACTTCGACACTCAATACCACGATCGGTTACACTCAAGACTATTTTGAAACTTTTGGCCCTAGCGGTAACAATAATCGCACGGGTACGCTCGATACTCAAGCCATCACTGGGAGAGTAGAGCATAACTGGAAAACTTCGGCGACTAATACGCTCCGCTGGGGTGGTGAAATTCAAAATCGTAAACTTAATGGCACCTCAACTAGCACCGTTCCCAGCCGGATTGCCTTTAATGAGGTCGAAAATCGCAACGTCTTCAATACAGCTTTATTTGCCGTCGATACCTGGAAACTTACCGACCGAGTTGCCATAGATTTAGGCGTCCGTCAAAACTTTAACTCGCAATTTGGTAACTATCTCAATCCCAGTCTCGGCTCGCGGTGGGAAATCACCCCTAATCTCGCGCTCCGAGCATCTGTCGCTGGCGCACAACGCAATCCCGGACTCGACCAACTATATCTCTATGATACCGTCCACGGTTGGTTCCCCAATCCCAATCTCAAACCAGAAACAGGCGCAACTTGGACGGCGGGATTCGATCTGGCTGTGAGTCCTACCTCTACCGGGACGATTACCTACTTTGGCAGTAGTTTAAACGATCGACTGGCGACGCAAGCAATCAGTCCAACGGTTACGCAGTGGGCGAATATCGGGCAGGTAAGCACCAATGGTTTAGAAATTGGCTTCAAACAACAAATAACGCCGCAATGGTCGGCATTTGCCAATTACACGTACACTGATGCCAAAATTCAGACGGGTGCAGAGCGAGGTTTACAACTATCGCTCATTCCCTATTCCGTCGCTCAAGTGGGTATCGGTTATGCCAATAAAGGTTGGGAAGTCAATCTGCTGACTAACTATAATGCGGGTATGCGCCGCGCATTTTTCACCAATCCCGGACAAGTTAGTACTGACTTTATCCCATCTTTCCTTAATTTGGATCTGGGCGCACGCATCCCTGTAAGTGAGCATGTCGGTATTAATTTGTATGTCGAAAATCTAGCCGATGTTCAGTACGAAAAAGTAAATCGGATTTACAGTCCAGGTAGAACTTATCGGGTTGGGGTTTCAGCTAATTTCTAGTCTATTTTAATTTATAATAATCGTGTAGAAAGCGTGACTTTGCTAAATCGCGCGTGCTTACTTTTGTAGTTAGTTTATGGCAAGAATTCGGACTAAAATATGCGATCGATGCCAACTTTCCGCCAAGGTTTTGTATCGCGTTCGGGTAGATCGATCGGGTGATTGGCAATTTGTCTGCGATGATTGCTGGCAACTGCTCGATCGAGATAATCCTGACTATGTTTATGGTGGTACTTGGAAAGCACGTAAATAAATCCGATCGCACTTATATTCAGAGATTATCAATGATAGTTTCTTGATGACATTTATCAAAACATCTCGATCGATAAAACAATTAATCGTCAAATTTAGCAACGCCGACGTTTGCTCAAAGTGGCAACCTGTCTAGATCCGATTTAGTCCCGATTACCACTAACACATCGTTCTGATGGAGCCGCCGATCTGGTTTTGGGTTGATATCAAAATTTTGAGACTGTCCGATTGCTAAAACATTGAGTCCATAATCGCTCCGCAGTCGCAATTCTAGGATGGTTTTGCCATAGAAAGACTCTGGCACTTGGAGTTCGACAATACTATGTTCGGGATCTAAATCGAGGCGATCCAAAATTCCAGGCTTAACCAGTGTCTGCGCTAAATTGCAACCTGCTTCATATTCCGCTAATACTACTCGATCGGCTCCAACTTTTTGGAGTAGCTTGGCATGACCATCTGAAGAAGCTTTCGCGATTACATAAGCAACACCAGCTTCTTTGAGATTGAGGGTGGTAATAATACTTTCT
>NZ_JANLWO010000548.1:0-4413 GCF_031364565.1 Chamaesiphon sp. OTE_20_metabat_361 | reverse complement strand
CTGGGACGGCACGGCAGATGAAGTAATTTTGCCCAGTATTACTGGACAATTAGGCATTTTAAGCGGTCACGCGTCGTTATTGACGGCTCTAGATACTGCGGTCATGCGAGTGAAGTCTGGGAAAGATAAATGGACGCCAATTGCGCTCATGGGTGGTTTTGCCGAAGTCGATAATGATGAAGTTACCGTACTCGTTAACGGTGCAGAATTAGGCGAAAAAATCGATCGCGAACAAGCTCAAAAAGAATTTACCCAAGCCGAGCAAAAGCTAACTAGTAGTTCTGCTGCTAACAGTCAAGAACAAATTCAGGCTAACCAAGCTTTTAAACGCGCCAGAGCTAGACTTCAAGCTGCTGGAGGTTAGGACGATCGGTGGGTAATCTGTCTCGATCGAGTCTGGTATACTCGCTAAATAAATAACTATAATTTAGACCCTCTTAATTTATTAATTTAGAGGGTCTTGTTATGCGAATATGAGTGAAGAATCTAAATTTCTAATAAGTGAGAAAAAGCAATGATACGGATATTCCGAAGGTTAAAAGCTGTACTTACTGAAGATGAAAAGTTTCTAGAAGCGATCGAGCAAATTGAAGGTGTCGTCTCAAAACTGCTATCAATTGGGATGATTTTCGTGACATTCATCGCGATCGCTCAGTTGAGTTATGCACTTATTGAAAAACTCCTGCTGACGATCGAAAGACCCAGTAATGATAGCTTTAATACTACCCTATTTGAATTATTCGGACTATTTCTCAATGTTTTAATCGCACTAGAGATCCTCGAAAATATCACCGCATACCTCCGCAAACATGTTGTTCAAGTAGAATTGGTAATCGTTACCTCCTTGATTGCTGTCGCTCGCAAAATTATTATCCTCGACCTCGAAAAGAAGAGTAGTAGCGATCTAATTGCCTTAGCTGTTGCCGTTTTTTCTCTTTCAGTCGGTTACGCGATCGTCCACCAAACCAATCGCAAATAGAGTCACAACGATCTTCATTGACAGAATTAACGATCGTACATTACCAAAAAAATAAGTACACAGCTTCCCCATTTATGTGGAAATCCAACAAGATTGTCGGTGGATGCACTCGTCTGTCGTTTGTGAATCAGCAGACGCTACAAAAAACAGGGGAAGGTAATAATTAATTCTCAATTCTCAATTCTCAATTAATTACCTAGTGCCGCCCGGTAATAACCGTTTGGGACGACCCAATCCAAATGGTAGCCTGTAGAGGCGCGGACGATTAATAATCGTAGTACTGGCTTCGTCAACGGGTGATGTCACCTTGACACCTATAGCACCAGCCAAATTTGCCCTGATTAAAGAGGTAGTACTGAGGTTGACACCAGTAAAGTTAGCTAGTGCTAAATTTGCGCTTGAGAGATCGGTTCTGGTGAGAATTGCACTGCTAAAATTGGTGCTGACTAGATTACCATAAGAAAGGTCTGTTCCGGTCAAATTGGTATTGACAAAGTTGACATTGACTAGGCTGGCTGCTTGTAATGTCGCCCCAGTGAAATTGGTATTGGTAACACTAGATCCAGTGAGATTGGCTCCACCGAGGTTGGCATTGGCAAAATTTGTGCCAGTTAAATTTGCGCCGATCAGATTTGCTGCTTGCAGATCGGCATTTACCAACTTTTTGTTACTAAGATCTACACCGCTCAGATCGCAGCCGACGCATTTATTGGTAGTCATCAAAGTCTTGAGGTCGGCTACACTATAGGCATTTGCAGCAGGAGCGATGCCGATTGAGATGAGAACGCAGACAAAGGATAAACGGCAGCTCATTTTGGTAGTCATCCACTAGTTACAATCGACTCTAAACTAACAGAAGCTATAAATCATCTGAAGTTCCAATTGTGAATTTAGAGTAGAAGGTAATTGGGATTGGGGATACGTTTGACGATCGATTTGGGTTTGGAGTCCAGTTAGTGGATCTTGACCGTTTGCCACCAAAAATTCTAACCGATTGACTGGAGAGAGCGTCTTAATTTCATCTAATATCTGAAAGATCGCTCGCACATAAGGGTGATTTGGGTCTTTGTACCAGCCTTCGATCGCTAAATTAGCCTGGTCGAAGCCGAGATGAAAAGTGAGTGAGGGATTGCCAAATAAAGCAGTCCCCACGGGTCTAGCTTCCTCTTTGAGCAGGAGATTATGTGTCTGGGCGAGGTGACGAAGTTTATCCAATCGATCGTACCGAGCAGTGACATCTAGCGGTTCCTCATTCCAAGTGATCCCGACGGTAACGAGATAGGTTTGCAGCAGCATGTGACCGAGTTTTTCGGCTTTGGTGGCTAGATAGTCGTTATTGTAGTCATTGGCTTCGATTAATAATGGCACTCGATCGACCATTTCCAGTCCGTAGCCCTTGAGTCCGGCAATCTTGCGCGGATTATTAGTAATCAACCGAATCTTACTAATCCCCAAGTCGTTAAGCACCTGAGCGCCCACCCCATAATTGCGTAGATCCGCCGGGAAACCGAGGCGATTGTTAGCTTCGACCGTATCCAGCCCCAGATCTTGGAGCGAGTATGCCTTAAGCTTATTAATCAGCCCGATGCCACGCCCTTCCTGACGCAAGTAAACCACCACACCTGCCCCAGCATTCTCAATCATCTTCAGAGCGGCTTGGAGCTGCATCCGGCAGTCGCAGCGCAGCGATCCGAGGGCATCACCTGTCAAACATTCTGAGTGCATTCGCACCATCACGGGTTTGCCTACAAAGTCCGCCGGATTGCCCTTGACGATCGCCACCGTCTCGGTGGCATCGAGTAAGTTGCGATAGCCGTAAATCTGAAACTGCCCAAACTGGCTGGGCAGCTTGGTAATTGCCTCACGATGGACAAACCTGTCGTGCTTGAGCCGATAGCTAATCAGATCGGCAATACTAATAATCTTGAGATTGTGAGTGCGGGCATAGACAAATAAATCTGGCAGCCGAGCCATCGAACCGTCAGGATTTTGAATCTCGCAGATAACGCCCGCTGGAGCCAAGCCAGATAGTCTTGCTAAGTCTACCGCCGCCTCGGTATGTCCGGCTCGCTTTAAGACCCCACCTTCTTGCGCTCTGAGTGGAAAAATATGACCCGGACGACGGAGATCTTCGGGTCTGGTATCGGAGTCGATCGCTAGTTGAATCGTGCGCGTGCGATCGTCAGCCGAAATTCCGGTCGTGACGCCAAACTTCTGACTGGCATCGATACTGACGGTAAAAGCGGTTTGGTTGGGGTCGGTATTATTAGTCACCATCAACGGCAGATCCAACCGATCCAATTGGTTGCCCATCATCGCCAGACAGATCAATCCTCTCGCATGGACAGCCATAAAGTTGATCCGATCGGGGGTAATGGTCTGCGCCGCACAGATCAGATCGCCCTCGTTTTCGCGATTTTCATCATCTACCACCACGACCATTTTGCCCGCTGCAAAGTCTAATAAAGCGGTAGAAATCGTGTCAAACTCAAAATCGGACGTGTCAGTAGAAGAAATGGCTATCACAGATCGGTAAAATGTTGGTAAACTATATAGTCCATTCAAGCAAGTCAACGCCCTAGATCGATCGCCCGGAGTAAAACCCCGATCGAATCGCACAATTCAGACCTAATTTTGAATTTGGTGCCGAACTAGTTGGTATTTCTCACCATGAATATGGTACTAGTTTCTTTATTATAGAGGTCATAACATTCATGGGTGAGCAGATTAATCGCCTTCAAGTCGGGATTGTCGGTGCGTCAGGCTATGGTGGGGTGCAGTTGGTGCGCTTGTTGCAAGATCATCCCGCGATCGAGATTGCTTATTTGGGCGGAGACAGCAGTGCGGGTAAAAAGTTTGGAGATCTCTATCCCCATCTCGCTCATATCGTGAATTCAACCATCGAACCGATCGATGTCGATGTCATTGCCTCCCGCTGTCAGGCAGTATTTCTCGCTCTGCCCAATGGGTTAGCCTGCGAACTCGCCCCAAAATTAATCGCTAAAGGCTGTGGCGTTCTCGACCTATCGGCAGACTACCGATTTACCGATCTCGATACCTATACCCAATGGTACAAGATTCCGCGCACCGATCGAGACACAGCAGCACAGGCTGTCTACGGCTTGCCCGAACTCTACCGCGCCAAACTCCGCAACGCCAAACTCGTCGGCTGTCCCGGCTGCTATCCTACCGCCAGCCTCCTCGCCCTCTCACCCCTACTCAAACAAGGTTTAATTGATGCTGACACCGCCATCATCGATGCCAAATCCGGTACCTCTGGGGGCGGTAGACAAGCCAAAACCCATCTCTTGCTAGCCGAAGCCGATAACAGCTTTACTGCCTACAGCATCGCCGGACATCGCCATACACCCGAAATCGAGCAAGTTTGTAGCGATCTTGCCAGCCATGAAGTCAAAGTCCAATTTACACCCCAT
>NZ_JANLWO010000648.1:0-7740 GCF_031364565.1 Chamaesiphon sp. OTE_20_metabat_361 | reverse complement strand
TCTTCAAACTAAAGTGACGATGAAACTGTTAGCAGATTTAGGTGCGCCCATTTTTGTTAGTATGCCACAGTTACTTCCCATTATCAGTTCCATGATGGTGAGCCTATCACTGGAGTTTGGAAATACTCCAGCATCAGCGATGGGCTATGTCAATTATGGATTTGTTCTGAGTGCTTTCTTGGGAGATGTAGAAACTGGCTATAGTTTTGGGAAGTTGGCACTTAACGTAGCGGATCGCTTAAATGCAAGAGAATTTCATGGCAGAATTTCATTTCTATTTGCAAACTGGATTCAACATCGTAGAGAACCGATCCGAGAAACTAGCACGACACTAAAATATGCTTATCTAGTTAGCATGGAAGCTAGCGATTTTATTGCTATTGGTTATAGTATCAGTTGTTACTTCGATACAAAGTTACTTTCAGGGATAGAGCTAAGTAATTGGGAAGCGGAGATATCACCGTACACTCAAGAGTTAGAGCGGGTAAAGCAATATTCTGCTCGAGCTTATCTGGAGATGAAGCAGCAGGTGGCACAAAATTTGATGAGACAGGGAGCCGATCGAGACTGTTTGAAGGGAACTGCTTACGATGAAGCAGTAATGATTCCCAAACATCTTCAGGATAGCGATTTGACTGCTCTTGCTTACGCATATATTTACAAATTGATGCTTGCATACTTATTTGGTAATTATAATGCTGCGTTAGAGAATATTACTCATGGAGAACAGTATTTACCAGCAGTCTCAGGAATGATTCCGCTGCCTGTATTCCATTTTTATGCAGCTTTGACACACTTAGCCGCCGATTTCGATCGATCCGAAGCCATTACACAGGCAAATAACCATCAAGCGATAATTCATCAATGGGCGGAGAATGCACCGATGAATTATCTACACAAATGGCACCTGATTGAAGCTGAAAAGCAGCGAGTTTTAGGCGATCGAGCCGCAGCAATCGAGTATTACGATCTGGCGATCGCAGGTGCGAAGGAACATCAATTCATCCATGAAGAAGCCCTTGCAAACGAACTAGCGACGAAGTTTTACCTCGATTGGGGTAAAGATAAAATCGCCCAATCTTACGCGATCGAGGCATATTATGCTTACGATCGTTGGGGTGCGACTGCCAAGTGTACGCATCTAACCACACTCTATCCGCAATTACTCGCACCGATCCTGACTAAAGATCGAGCTGTCACTGACGATATATCATCGACGATCGAGAACTCGATTACTGGTAGCTGTGAATTTTTGGATTTGAATACGATGCTCAAAGCCTCACAAGCGATTTCTGAGGAGATTAAACTCGATCGAATCATCACTAGTCTCCTGGAGATTGTCGTTGCCAATGCAGGCGCAGACAAATGTATTTTGCTACTCAAAACCGCAGCAGATCTCAATGTCGTTGCGAAGGTAGAACTGGGACAGCAGCCGCAGTTGCTCGCGCCGATTTCTTTCAGATTGAGTCCCGAGCTGGCAATTAGTGTCATCGATCGAGTCCAGCGGAGTTTGGAACCGATCCTGTTGTCGAGTGCCGATTATGCTACGGAGTATCATGGCGATCTCTATTTGCACCAGCATCAACCCAAAAGTGTCTTGTGTTGTCCGATCGTCGATCGCGGTCGGTTAATTGGGGTATTATATTTGGAAAATCAGCTTATGCTTGGTGCTTTTACTCGCGATCGATTGGACATCCTCCAAGTCATCGTCGCTCAAGCAGCCATTAGTATCGAGAATGCGAGACTGTATACCGAACTAGAAGCATCATTTAATATTCTCGAACGCAAAGTCGAAGAACGCACGATCGAACTCAAGGCTGCTAAAGAATTAGCCGAAGCAGCAGATCGATCGAAGACTAGTTTCTTTACCAACATGAGTCACGAACTGCGCACGCCGCTCAATGCAATTCTGGGGATGTCTGAGGGGTTGACCGAATTAGTCTACGGTCAGCTCAACCAGCGACAACTTCGTTGTATTGAAGTGATCGCCAACAGTGGTAATCATCTACTGCAATTGATCGACGATATTCTCGATTTAGCAAAAATCGAAGCAGGCAAGTTTGAACTATACTGCACGCCAACTAACATCGCCGATCTCTGCCATGAGAGTCTGTCATTTGTCAACCAGCAATCTTCTCAAAAGAATATTCAACTAACCGTAAATCTGCCCCCGCAGCTACCCGAGTTAATAGTAGACGAACTGCGGATTCGACAAGTGCTGATCAATCTGCTCTCCAATGCGGTGAAATTTACGCCTGAAGATGGACGTGTGAGTTTGGAAGTCAGCCATCATCTCGCTACCGCTCCTCAAGCTACCGCTTGGATTCAGTTCGCGGTCGTAGATAGCGGAATTGGGATCGCGCCAGAGGATCTGAGTCAGCTATTTCAGCCATTTGTCCAGATCGATAATGCTTTGAGCCGTCAAACTAAGGGGACGGGTTTGGGGCTAAATCTGGTGCGGGAGATTGTCGAACTGCATGGCGGTAGAGTCGGTGTGAGCAGTCAGATTAATGTTGGCAGTCGGTTTACGCTCGATCTACCCTGCGGCAATCTACCGTTTATTTTCCCATTAGCAACAGCGGAATCTGCGGATGAGAGCGCGATAAGTTCCCCCAATGACGATCGATTTTCATGCTCCTGGAGTGCCAATCCGCCAAGATTGACAGAATTACTTTCTTACCCATCGCCGGATCGGCTACCATCTCGCAAGCCGCCGATCCTCATTGTCGATGACGATCGATCGACGATCGAAACACTCACGGACTATCTAGAAGCCAAAGGCTACACTACTATTTTTGCCCAAAATGGTCTGGAGGCGATCGAACTAGCGCAGTTGCATCATCCCGAAGCCATCTTAATGGATATCCACATGCCGATCCTCGATGGCTTGGCAGCGATCTCCCAATTACGCAGCGATCCTTATTTCGAGCGGCTACCGATTATTGCTCTCACTGCTCTAACTATGAGTGGCGATCGCGAACGCTGTCTGGAAGCTGGCGCAAATGAGTATCTAGCCAAACCCATTACATTGGGAATACTAGCCGCGACAATTCAAGAATTAATCGCCTAGATGTAGTAAATCATCAAACGCAACTGCCGATTTTCACGCACGATTCCGACACACCTTAGCATCGATATTTTATGACTACTCCTGCCTCGATTCTGGTTATTGATGACGATCCGAACAACTTTGATGTCATTCAAGTTTTACTAAATAAAGAAGACTATATTTTCCATTATGCCTCTAGTGGGCAACGCGCACTCGATCGAGTCGATCGATTTCAACCCGATGTGATTTTACTCGATGTGATGATGCCAGATCTCGATGGCATCGAAGTCTGTCGCCGGATTAAAGCCTTACCCAGATGGCAGTCGGTGCCGATCGTCATGGTAACTGCTTTGACTGATAAAAAGGAGCTAGAACGGTGTTTGTCTACAGGTGCAGAAGACTTAATTGCCAAGCCAGTCAATCGACTCGAACTGATTGCTAGAGTTGCCCTAATGCTGCGAATTAAACGGCAGTATGATGGACTCCAAATCGCCCAGCAAAAGTTAGAGTTAGCAGCTCAAGCTCAGGATGAGCTATTAGCAATGATAACTGATGAAATGACTGCCCCAATTACTGATGTATTGGAAATTGCCCGACTATTAGCAACTACCGAACTAACACCGATTCAGCACGAGCATCTACAAACTGTTCGGGTTAATGGTGAAAAGTTATTGACGGCAATAACTAATATTTTGGATTCTTCCCGATGCGATCTCGTTCCCTATTATTAGTTAAAAGTGCTATTAAATCCGCTCTATAAAGACTTTTTTGGCGATCGGAATCCCTTGCCCTCACCTCGCCATCGCCTCCGGCTCTAGCTCCCCTCTCCCAAGCTTGGGAGAGGGGCTGGGGGTGAGGGCAAGATGGTAGGTTTTCTAAATCGGATTTACTATTAGTTCTCGTCAACTGGTAATAGCTCTAATGCTGCTAGATAAAGCTGTTGACGACGTAAGGCGCGATCGAGAAATATCATTAGCTCGCTGGCTAACCACTGATTTTCAGCCGGAGTTAAGAGTAATGATAGGGCACACTGCCGATTAGCCAAATCGATCTTGCGGTCAGCGATATATCGATAACGATGAAGCCATTTAACGATCCAGATAAACGTATCTTTATTATTGGATTGCACCACGAAGTATTCGACTAGCGGTACAAAAATACTCTGCTTACCAATAAATTCAATCTTAACTCGTTGGCGATCGAATGGTAATACAGATGCTCTTTTCTTGGTACCCCTAATATTAATGTTAGTAATATTTGCAGTGTGATTATATATTAGTCGATCGAATAACCAGTGCTTGAGCTGGAGACGATTGCCAGAAACATCTAATTGAACTTTAGAAAAATTACCGTAAATGGTATAAGCTGCTAGCGAAAAGGCGATCGCCACATATGCAGATCCTAAAATGCTAAATAAAAATAGTTTTAATGGTTCGATCGAGAAAGATACTGTCGCAATGAAGTAGAGCGCGATCATAATAATAAAGTTACTAAAAATTGCAAGTAAAGCTAGCTGCTGACTATTAGAAGTCCGAAATATGACCGCAGGGATCGTAATAGTTAAGTCTGTTTCATCAGCAATGACTCGAATCGGACTATCGATCGGTTTGCGCGGGCGATTATTGGCAACTAGTGGTGGAAGTTTCTGCAATCCTCTCAGGACGGCAAGCGCTTCCGCCGCAGTTGTAAAGCGCTGTTCGACTGTCGGTTCGAGCATTCGATCGAGCCAATCGGCAAATTTGCGCGGTAATTGTAGAGACGATCGAAAGTTAATTTTGAGTTGTTTGTGCGGTAACTTACTCGGATCTTCACGCGTTAATAAAAATAACAAAGTTGTCGCCAAGCCATATAAATCGGTACTTAAATATGCCTGTCCGCGAAACTGTTCTGGAGCCATATAGCCATACGTTCCGACTACCGTACTCCCACCAGTCACTGTTTGGTGATAAGTATCTTGAACCGCACCAAAATCGACGAGATAGATTTTCCCGTCGGGACTTTTAATCAAGTTTTGGGGCTTAATATCGCGGTGAATTACTGGAGGAGCGAGACGATGAAGATAGTTGAGAATTTCCAGTACTTGAGCGGCAATTTGTTCGACTTCCGCTACTTCTGGTTGCCATCCGCGCTCGATTAATACCGATAGCGGCGTTCCGGATGCTAAAGATTGGACGATATAAAATTCCCGATCGCGATCGGTATCGATTTGGAAGTAATCTAGATATTGCGGGATTGCCGGATGATTTAATTGAGCTAAGATCTTCGCCTCCCGCTCGAATAACTCGATCGCTTTCCAATCCTGAGCGCGTCGCAATGACATGACTTTAATTGCCACGGTTGCATCAGTTTCTAAGTCTTTAGCAGCATAAGTAGTCGCAATTCCACCCTGTCCTAAGATATGAATAATTTGATAGCGATCGTTGAGAACTTGTTCGGCTCGTTGCATCTCAGTCAGAATAGTATGTTGAACTTATTTTTTTCGATCGGCTGAATTTAGATTTATGTCTGTGATGCCAAGAAATAGTAATAGCTGCGCTGGTGAACTGTACTCGTAAGTATTACTTGAATTAGAAGTTTTAGATCCAACGAGCTTAGCAACTGAATCAATTTTGCCGCCTGGGTAATAAAAGTTGTTTCGATATTCACCACGACTGAAATAACATCGAGCATCAGATTTTGCTCCAGCCTGAACTAAGTAAAAAATTGCTTGTTTAGAAATTGGGTTGTTAGCAATATTATTGATATGTTTCGATAATTTGGGAGTATATGGCATTAAATCGCGAACGATCGCTGTATGTAATGGCGTACAGCCCAAACTATCTTGAATATTAGGATCGACACCTCGATCGAGTAATAGTTTGACTATTTCACCATCTTGATGAACGCTAGCTAAGTGTAAGAGCGACAGCTTATTCTGGTCGGGATAAGCCCTATTTAAACTAACTCCTCGTCTGAGTAACAGCTCTAAAACACCAATTCTGTTTTTCCGAATTGCGTAATATAAAATGCCGTTGAGATTAGTATCCATCGCTTCTTTTTCTTGCAAGTTAATCTGATATTGTTTGTATTGTTTTGCACGTGAGACATAAGATGGATCGCTACTACCTGAAGCTTCTTGAACTGCGTCTCGATCTAAGTTTTTCTTTTGTTCTTGAATACTTTTTAATTTCTCCTGCTGAGGCGGAACTAAATTTGCTGAATCGCGAATATCTGCGCCGCGTTCGATTAACATCTGGACTACTTCTGGCAGATCGTTGTCGATGGCATGGGACATGAGAGTTCGCTGGTGGCGATCTTTGGTATCGACATTAAAGCCCCGATCGAGATATCCTCGGATCTGACTGACGTTAGGCTGTCTAGACATAGCTTCAAATGGTTCATTGGCTACGAGTCCAGCTATGCTCAACCAGTAATATTTAGATCGATCGAATACCCCGAACACCAATAATAGTGATGCTAAGCCAATCGCACCAATCAAAGCTCGATCGAATTTACTAAATGTCGGTTTGAACTTTTTCGATTTGGGTGGATTTTTGAAGACTTCTAAGGCTTTGGTAGATGAACTAAAGCGACTCCCGACATCTGGCTCTAGCATTCGTTCCAGCCAGTCGGCAAAACTATTCGATACCTGCAACCTGTCGCGAAAATTTAAGCGCAAACCGTCTTGCGGAATCTCCGCAGGCGATCGATGGGTGAGTAGATGTAAAATAGTCGCACCCAAGCCATATAAATCCGTCGCAGGTACGGCTTGTCCGCGAAACTGTTCGGGAGCCATATAACCATAAGTCCCAACGACGGTACTACCCCGCATAAAGGTGTCGTGATAGGTTTGTTGTACCGCTCCAAAATCGACGAGATAGATTTTGCCGTCATCAGTCTTGAGGATATTACTCGGCTTGAGATCGCGATGCACGATCGGCGGATAATGACGGTGGAGATAGATTAAGATTTTAAGAATCTGGATGATAATTGGCTTCAGTTCCGCTTCAGTGACGCGCCAACCAGAGCGCATCCATTCTAATAAAGTTTTACCCGGTGCTAATTCTTGGACGATGTAAAAATAGCGTTCGTCATCGATATCTGTGGTGAAATAATCCAGGTATTTAGGAATGCCATCGCGATCGAGTGCACTGAGGACTTTGGCTTCACGCTCGAATAATTCGATCGCTTTCCAATCATTCATTCGATCGAGCGATAAGGCTTTGAGAGCGACAGGTTGTCGGGTTTGGGAATCGACTGCGCGATAGGTGACACCGCTACCACCTTCACCTAAGATGCCGAGAATGTCATAGCATACCGCCTCGGCGGTGCCGCTGCGAGCGATGACTTGGGAGGGATGGGTGGCTGATTTCACGATCGCGTGTCTGGATTACTCAATAGATTTAGAGTACCCAGACGATCGCCAGAGTGCGCTATCGCAGATCGGATTGTTACCTAAAGCCCAAAACCTTGCTTGGTGAAAGCCATGGGTCGGAGCGGCTCGCGCACGCCTCTATTCCCCGACGGTTTGCGACTGAAATCGCGCTGTAGGCGAAGACGTGTCGCTAGACGGTTCCCTCAGCGTGCGTTTCAGTCAAGACAGCGAAAAGTGCGTTCTTGGGGTTTCCCCTGTCTTGTCGTTTTCTTATTCGGGGGGAACCCCCGAATAAAAACGCCGCAAGTGAAGCACCTTTTCAAGACAGCGGATGCGC
>NZ_JANLWO010000636.1:0-6487 GCF_031364565.1 Chamaesiphon sp. OTE_20_metabat_361 | reverse complement strand
GCAAAAGCTCGAACAATACCTTACCAATCGCCCTTGTGAAGCCTGCGGTGGCAATCGTTTAAAAGCCGAAGCCCAATCGGTAAAATTGGGGCAGTATGGCATTCTGGATTTTACCAGTGCATCGATCGATGAATGCTTGGACAAACTCGATCGTCTAAAATTAACTGATAAACAAATTAAAATCGGCGAATTAGTTCTCAAAGAAATTACCGCCCGACTACAATTTTTACTCAACGTTGGTTTAGATTATCTCACACTCGATCGAGCGGCGATGACCCTCTCCGGCGGCGAAGCCCAACGCATCCGCCTCGCTACCCAAATCGGATCCGGCTTGACAGGCGTATTATACGTTCTCGACGAACCGAGTATCGGCTTGCACCAGCGCGATAACGGACGACTACTAGACACCCTCACCAAATTGCGCGACTTAGGCAATACCCTCATCGTTGTCGAACACGACGAAGACACCATCCGCGCCGCCGATCATTTAGTCGATATCGGCCCCGGAGCTGGCGTTCACGGTGGTAGTATCGTCGTCGAAGGCGATCTAGATGCCCTGTTAAAATCCCCAGATTCAATTACAGGTGCCTATTTATCGGGACGCATGGGAATCGAGACACCCGCCATCCGTAGAGAAGGAAATGGACGCAATCTCACCCTCAAAAACGCCAACCGCAATAACCTCAAACATCTCGATGTCGAGTTCCCGCTCGGTAAACTCGTCTCAATTACAGGCGTATCCGGTTCGGGCAAATCCACCCTCATTAACGAGCTATTGCACCCCGCCTTACAGCACCACCTCACCAAACGGGTACCATTTCCCAAAGATGTCGATGAGTTGCAAGGTATTAGTGCGATCGATAAAGTTATTATCATCGATCAATCGCCGATCGGACGTACTCCGCGATCGAATCCCGTCACTTATACAGGCGTATTCGACACCATCCGCGAAGTCTTCACCCAAACCATCGAAGCCAAAACACGCGGCTATAAAGCCGGACAATTTTCCTTCAATGTCAAAGGCGGACGCTGCGAAGCCTGTGGCGGACAAGGCGTAAATATCATCGAGATGAACTTCCTCCCCGATGTCTACGTCCAATGCGATGTCTGCAAAGGCGAACGCTACAACCGCGAAACCCTCCAAGTTAAATATAAGGGCAAATCGATCGCCGATGTCCTAAATATGACCGTCGAAGAAGGCTTAGAATTCTTCCAAAATATCCCCCGCGCCGCCACCCGCCTCCAAACCCTCGTCGATGTCGGCTTGGGCTACGTCAAACTCGGACAAACCGCCCCCACCCTCTCCGGCGGCGAAGCCCAACGCGTCAAACTCGCCACCGAACTCTCTAAACGCGCCACGGGTAAAACCTTGTACTTAATTGACGAACCCACTACCGGACTCTCATTCTACGATGTCCACAAGCTCCTAGACGTGCTGCAAAGACTGGTCGATAAGGGGAACTCCATCATCGTCATCGAACACAACCTCGACGTGATTCGCTGCTCCGACTGGACGATCGATCTGGGGCCAGAAGGTGGTAATAAAGGGGGAGAATTAGTCGCTGTCGGAACGCCAGAACAGGTGGCGAAAAATCCTAAGTCGCATACGGGGAAGTATTTGAAGCAGGTGCTGAAACAACATTCAGTAGATCGACATTAGCCATTTCACTAACGCCGATCCGATGGTGTTGATTTGCAACTAATAAAGTCCTTCTTCTTGATGAGTCATAATCGTGCAATTAGATATGGGATAAGAAACACAAAGCAAAACATATCCGGCTTCAATTTGGTCGTCATCTAAGAAAGATTGGTCTGATTGGTCAATTTCTCCAGCAGTAATTTTTCCCGCACAAGTCGAACAAGCACCAGCCCGACAAGAATAAGGTAGATCGAATCCTTGTTCTTCGGCTGCATCTAAAATATAGGTATCACCAGCAACATTAATAGTGTGATTTAGACCTTCAGCTTCATTGATTAGAGTAACTTTATAGGTACCGCCATAACTCTGTATATTCGTAGAAGATGGAATTACTCGCTCCTCTTGTTTTATTTGTGTAGCTATATGATTATTGACTTCAATCGCTTGCGAGTTAAATTGCCGGATAGTCTTCAAATCGGATCGATCGACTATCGCTTGTTCTGCGATATCAATCCAATCGCTTTTATAGGCAAATTTCTGGACTTTATGAGCGGGATTTTGAATTAGATAGATTTGATAATTATCGTTATCTAACGATCGTTCGACAACATAGAGCCAAAAGTTAGTATTTCGTTCTAGTGCGGTTTCAAATTGCGGTTTGCTGACTAATACACTATCCCACTTACCACCTTTAGATTTTACCTCGATCGTTCGGACAGCTTCACCATCAGCATTACGAGAGAGGATATCAAAGCCACGATTGTTATGGGGTTTGACTTCGGGAAATCTTCCCTGTTGTTTTTCATAGGCTACGACTTTAGCAATCCCACATTCGTCGATTTCATCCCGCTTATCTTTGTGAATATAAGGTTCGTAAGATGCTTCCATGATTTTAGATTTTGTTGCTGTACTCGTTGGTAAATCCACTTGAGAGCTAATATATTCTCTTGGCTCTATCTGTTGGATTGAGATTTCTAGTTCCTCGTCTTCGTCATCTAATTCCAGATAATCTGTTTGAGCTATTAACTCTCGCGCAGAGTTGAAATTAGGATTAACTAGCTCTGTGCTGTCAGCATCTTCATCTGAATCATCATCCCAATCGTGGATGTATTCTTCAGTTTGAGGAATTGGGTAATTGCTAGAATGCAGACTATCTCCGATAATTTGGGTGTGATTATCTTCCCAGTCAGGTAGAGTATCGAGTTGACGAATTCTAAGGTTGTTTAACTTACGATCGATCCCACTTGGCTCGACATCAATAATGGATAATAGTGAGAGCAGATCGTTTAGTTGATATTTACCGATCGATTGATTCAGACAAGTAGCAAGATAATTTCGCATGATATCTCGATCGTCTAAATCGCAGCGCAGATAAAATTTAGACTGTTCGTTATCGTAGTAATAATCTCCAGATACATTGCTGGCGATTTGTTCTTGCTCTAGATAGAGATCGGTAATAATTGCAGTGGCGGGAATAATACTAATTTGGTTTAGCCAAGCTAAATCTATGTCCCCTTCGATGTCTTGATGGCGTAGCAATCGTAATAATCCATGCTGGAATTCTCGCGAACGCATATTTTTTGCCCAGCGATTGCAAAGATCGATCGATTCAGCATCGCGACTGATATTAAACTTGCCTTGGGGTTGTTCGATGACATCGATCGCCATCGACGGAGACTGTGCTAGACGAGCGAGGAAGGTGGATATTTGAGGATGGAGGATAGAAACGACTCCCATCTCACGGATGCTCTCTAATCGCCACGGAGCATCAGGGATGATGACATCTTCTGCATCGAGTAAATAGCCATCTTCGGTTAATAGGGATAAATTCCAGTCATCTAAGATCGATCGAGTTACGACGATTTCATTGGCAACTCGGCGTAATAATTCGATCGCGCATTTGGTATCATCTTCCCCTAATGGTTCCCCATCAGCAGCTTCGGCAATTTCGTCTACTAGCTCTAGATAGTCATCAATTGAGGGTGTTAATTTTTGCCCTAATACTTCAAACAGTTTGCGGATTTCTGGCTTGTCTGTCTGAAGTTGAACGCGCCAAGGATTGAGGTAACTAATGTCTGACTGGAAGGTATTTTTTGCTTGCAAAAATTCAGTACCATTCCAAAGACAAGGTATATCCTCGAAATGCTCTTTCAACCAATTTCCATGCTGATTGATAATACTCCGACTTGCGAGAAAATCGTATACTTTGTAGATGGCTGTATTGAAATTATCTGAGAGTGGTAATTCATTAGACACACTTTCTTGCCACAGAGCGATTAGTTTATCTAAATGAGCGACAACTTGCTCCCACTTATCCACTCCAAACTCTAAGCCTAAAGCTTTTTTAACCTCTGGTTTTAGCTCTATAGATTTAGGTAACAATGGACGTTGACTAGCAATCAAATAACCATGTTCCCATAGTGCAACTCGACTGACTGGATATAATCCACCGCTGAACACAAGAGCGGCTGGATATTTTTGTAAGCTATCAGGTGTTGCGGCTGGGAGCCAAGCATATTCTTTTAGCATATGAATTAAACTGAATTGCTCACCACGAACATTAACCATCGTATCCTTAAAATCATCCCAATGATTGTTGACATATTTAATGACATCGCAACAAGACTCAGCAACGCTATCACTACTAGTCCTCATATATTTTTCGATTAGTGCATTAATAAAATCTAGTAAATTCTGGGGTTTAAGAGTATCCAGCATTCCTAACTTACTAAAGAAATCGAGCCAGTCTTTCCAGTTCTCGGATTCTTTAGGATCTTCAGAATCTTCGACATAAAAATTACGATCGGGCATCGGCGCACGATCTCCTAAAATATCTTTAATTACTGTTTCCTTCGGATCGTATATCTTTGAGATCGGATGTAAATTACCATCTTTGCAATGCACAAAGGGAGTCTGGCTAATTAGCTGCTTAAATTCTTTTCCTTTTTCTGAATCGCGTTTTCTCATCTCGTTAAATGCGAGATCGTAATTTTCACGAATCCAAGTAAAAGATGCTAGTTGCTCTCGCTTGTCAATCTTCCCATACTTAGGAATGATAAAATCTTGAATAAAGGTAGCTCGATCGAGCGTCTTTACTCCTAGTATGTCAAATAATGGTTTCCAGCTTTGACCATCTCCCAATATTAACAGATGTAGATCTCCATCGATTGTCGGCAAATCATCCGATCCCAATACATAAACATTTTCGTCGGTTAGAGATACTAATTCATTATTAGTAGTCGGGTAAATCTTCAGGTAGCGGAGATTTTTCTTGAAATCTTCATTATTTTTAATGATTCCGGTATCGCCTGCTAACAAATCTAAAAGCTGATGATAGTAATTACAATAGACTGGTAGCTGGCAATTTTCTCGTGTCGCTAGAGTATTTATTAGATCTAAGGAGTTAAATCTCCATATAAATTGCTCTGGATGCTTTTTGATGAATTTATCGATCGCAAGGAACAGAGCTTCTGGTGCCTCGACTGATACAACATTAAAGAAAATAACAATCTGATTCATAGCTACGTCTCTATCTAGATCGTTACACAACAAGGGCGTTTCAAGCAAACCGCCCCGATAAAGATTGCCATCACTACCTGGTACTAACGGAACCTGCTTGAGTTCGCTGGGTAGATCTCCATTTATATTAGTAAAATACTGATAAACTTTAATCAACCATTGTAAATATGGCGATTGAGAATCACCTAGCCTTAATGCAGTACAAATTGCTTCGTCGTCGATAATTTTTAATAGATTTTCCGCTATGAGAGTAGGATTCATGTCAATAATATCATCGCAGTTAGTTAAACTGGGAAAATCATTGATTATATCTTCATCAAGAAACCACTCAGGTACATTACTAAAAATATCTCTAATAATTCGCTCCCCAATATAAATCTTATCTTGAGGTTGATAGCCAAATACTTCTAAGGAGCCGTTTGCTAGCAAAGCTAAAGGCAAACCTGTAAGATTATACAAGTTACAACTTAAAAAATATTCCAGCAGAATACAAATCCAATCTCTCCGCCGTAAACTTGGTAATGGTGCCTTATCGAGAGTACATCCTAAACTTTTTATTTGCGTCAGGTGTTTTCGTAAATCTGACTGGCTAAAATACGCTAACTTTATTTCTGCTTGCGTAAATGCTAAAGCAATTCGAGTGGGTAATGGTGGATTGGGGAAAATTAAACCATCAGCACTCAGCGGTTCAAATAATTGCTCTCTTCCCGCAGCGAGTAACTTAACAGCACTAGGAGTAAACCATTTCCCTGCGGGAGTAGCTCGAATTACTGGTAAATCGTCTAATAGTTTAAGTAAATGTTTGGATAGTTGTTTGAGGGCAATATCTTTGACAGGATCGACAGCCCAGAAACTATAAAAATAGAGCGGATCTGTATCACCAATATCGGCAACTAAATCTCGGACTAATTTAGCACAAGCGTGGGCGACTGTATATTTGATTAGCAACTCATTCCACTGCACCCGATTTGCATCGCGCCCAGATAAATTGCTCCCACTGGTTAATTTAGTCCGCGAAGAATCGAGATCGAAAAAGCCATTGATATGAATTGGTAAGCCAGATTCAGATAGCGGTAAAAAGCAATAAGTCCGCCCGACAAAAGCCCGTTCTTTGCCATCGGTACTGTGTGTCGAAATTCTCGCGGCTGCACCCGCCCAAGGTACGGCTTTTTCCTGTTGCTGGGCTAATTCTTTAATGATTCCTAATAACTGCTCTTGTCTGTCTACCCGCAGCATTCCGACTACGCGCCAATCAGAGGTAATCGTATTTTCGGGAGTAATCGTTTGAATCTGATGGCGATAGGAGACAATCGGCAGCTCCGAAGGTCG
>NZ_JANLWO010000536.1:0-10028 GCF_031364565.1 Chamaesiphon sp. OTE_20_metabat_361 | reverse complement strand
CACTGAAAGGTTTAATCCATCAGCAAACTTGTGATCGATCGTTAGAGATGCACCATCACCGCTGAGGCGATAGACAGGGTTGAAGCGACCGAAGCGAGAAATCGACCCGCTGCCCGAACTCGCCAGGATGGGGTTGAAGGTGGGCATGTTCTCGTTGAATTCACTACCGATAGTCTCTAAGATGACTTTGGTTTGAGAACTCACGGGATAGGTATATTGCAATAGCGAAACGTTAGTGGCGTTTTCTTCATTACCGTCATAACCCAGTCGCGTCATGTTAGTCCCCGTCACCGCCCCACTGAAGTTGGGGGTATTGCGGGACTGTAGTCTGGTTCTCAGGCGGTCTTTACCAGTAAAGCTAGTATCAAAATTGAGACGGACGCGATTGCTCAAGATCGTATTGCTCGAACCAGGAACGATACCGCGACCAGTATTGAAGCCACTGATACCGATAATTGCTTCACCATTTAACTTGGTGGTAGTAGAGAAGCTTTGGGCTTGGAGTTTGGTAACTTTTTCTTCTGCTACCTGGAGGCGACTATCTACACCTTGTAGCTCAGCACTAAAAGATTGAATTAGTCCTTTAAGTCTGTCGAGATCTTGCTGGGTAACTGCTGCCTCTGCGGCTTCTACTGGCTCTGGCTCTGGTGGCGCAACGGGAGCGGGAGCAGGTTCTGGAGGCGGTGCGACAACTTCAGGTGCTGCTTCGATCGTCGGCGCTGGGGCTACTCGTCTTTTTTTGATGGCTCTGCGCGGCTTTCTTCTAGCTACCAATTGCTCGATCGATTGGACGCAACCATTGAGGCTAGTTGCAAATTCTTCGCGCGATAAAACTTGATTGCCAGTTGGCGTGTTGCCACAGCTATATTTAGCACTCAAAGTTTGGAGCGTTTGATAAGCCCAGTCACCAGGTCTAATTTCAGCGGCTTGGGTCGCTTGCTCGATTTGCTCGGCAGTAGCTTCGGCGCTAGCTGCGGATGCCGGATTCGTACCTGGAGTACTAGCTTCTGCCGGATACAGACCTGCTGTCCAGACAGCGATCGCAATTAAGATCGGGGATAATAGATTTTTAGATAAGAGATTCTTCATGTTGGCAATAATTTCGCATTACTATACTCGCTGACACACGACTGTATCAAGCCACACCATGCGTTCTAAAATTTTTATTTTTGCATGATGTTGTACAGTTTATGTCCAAGACTTGTCGAACACATATTAATTCTGATACATTTTCGCGATCCAAATGATGCTGCGATCGATCTCGATCCAATCTGAAGTATATGTAGTTGTAACGATTGAGAGCTAAGGACATCAAACTAGAGCAGTGGCTGGTGTATTCGTGACAGCAATTTTGGGTACTCTAATAGTTAGAGTAGTGCAATCTGATGAGGCGCTCGCGCCTGCTGGGATCGAGTCAGTTTAGATCTATGGGCGCGCCACATTTAGCTACAGAGGTTAGTGCCGAGCAGAACGCGATTGGCATCGCATTAGCTTTAGTAAATCGGGATTGCCTCTGGTAGGTACCGCGCCAAGAAGTAATCGAATTGGAAGCTGCTATGGTGGGATATTTCTGGCTGTTTAGAAAGTTTAAGGCCGAAAGTCAAACAGTCCAGTTGTAAATGTATTATCTCGAACCAAGCCGTTATTTTGATCTGATATATATTGCAGGTAAGTATTATTCAACTAAACCAAATTACTAAAACAAATGACAAACGAGCCTAACTTTTCAGACACTTCAACCTTCATAGGTGATTCTCAAGATCTCCAATTTCAGCCAGCCCAGGAGCGCGATTGCTTTTTAGAAGAGCGCGAAAATACGAGCGGACAGCTAGACGATCGAACTATTATCTGGAGGTTTGCTCAAGGTAAAAAACGACTAGTTGTCAATCAGAATTTACGGATCGATTATGCTCATAATTCACTGCAATTATCAACACCGGGCGGCGAGCTGATTGCCATTCATAAAGTTGCCAAAAAATTACATTACATTCTCGTTAAAAAAGATAGTAAATACTCGCAGACGATTCAAGAGATTATTTCTGAATGTCAATTTATTCCGATCGATGCTGTGACTGCCGAACGCGGATTTATGCGCTATCAGAAGTATGATATTCCCGAGCACTATACCCTGCACTATGAGCTGGCAGATCGCTTGTGGCAAATGTGGCAAGACAGCCAACAGCCAGCAGCAGCGGTGCTAGGATTGGACATTTTGATTTTGGCTCGATCGAAATGGTACCGGATTCAGCAAATGATCTGTACCGACGAACGATTGGATCTCCAGACGCGGTTGGGCTTGATTTCGCTCTCGTTGCGAGATCGGATTGCGTGGATTGCCAAAGTTGGCGATGTTGGGGTTGTCGGCGATGCAGATCTAGGCGCTCAAAATGGGGCTAATGGTGGCACTGATAGCGATATTTTGGGTAAGATTATCTCTAAGCTAGCGATCGAGACGATGCCCGATGGCGATGTTAATTCTGCGCCAAGTTCCGATTTGCCCAGCTCGGTTTTCAGCCAGTCTGATGATACTTCCTTACTTTATGACGGACAGCGGAGTGGCAACCTGATGGATAATGAGATGTCGCCATCTCAACAGCTCCTCGCTAGTACGATGAGCGTGCTCGAAAATTATCTCGAACATGGTGAAACGATCGTCAGAACTGAGACGATCGTCGATCCTCAAGGTAATATTATTAGTGAAAAAACTATCAGCACTCATCGCGGTTGCCCGAGATGGGCGATTGAAGCGATCGTCAATTGGAGCTAGGGAGGTAATTAATAATTAATAATTATTAATTAATTTTTATTGCCAATGTCCCATGGTTAAGTCCCAAGCTTACGGCTTGGTTGCAAAGTATGGAGATTAAGGGCGCGATTGTTGTTAAACTGTTAAAGATCTTATGTTTACAGTTGGATGATGATTAAACTGCCTAAAAAGTTGATGTTGTTGGGAGCGGGTGAATTGGGTAAAGAATTTACGATCGCCGCACAAAGACTCGGCAATCATGTCATCGCAGTCGATCGCTATCCACACGCTCCAGCTATGCAGGTTGCTGATGAGTGTGAAGTTATCTCGATGTTGAGTGGTGAAGATCTCGAACGCGTTGTCTCCAAACATCAACCCGACTACATCATCCCCGAAATTGAAGCAATTAGAACCGAAAAATTAGCTGAGTTCGAGCAACGCGGGATGACGGTGATTCCCACCGCTAAGGCGACTCACTACACGATGAATCGCGACCGGATTCGCGAACTCGCTCATCAGGAATTGGGGGTGCGGACGGCTAAATATGCCTACGCTACGACTCTGGATGAAATGCGATCGATCTCCACCGAAATTGGCTTTCCAAATGTCGTCAAACCAGTAATGTCTTCTTCGGGTAAAGGACAATCGGTAGTTAATAATGCGGCAGAAATCGAAGCGGCTTGGCATTATGCGATCGATGGTTCCCGAGGCGACAGTCAGAAGGTAATCGTTGAAGAATTTATCAATTTTGAGATCGAAATTACCCTATTAACTATCAAACAATGGAATGCCCCGACGATTTTTTGTCCACCGATCGGGCATCGTCAAGAACGTGGCGATTATCAAGAATCTTGGCAGCCAGCGGAAATTAGTCCCGCCCAAATTGCCGCCGCCCAAGCGATCGCAACAACCGTAACCGATGCGCTCGGTGGAGCCGGAATTTTTGGCGTAGAATTTTTTATTACCGCCGATGAAGTCATATTTTCGGAACTATCGCCACGCCCCCACGATACGGGGATGGTCACGTTAATTTCTCAGAATCTAAATGAATTTGAATTGCACTTGCGCGCGGTATTAGGATTACCAATTCCCAATATTATTCAATATGCACCAGCCGCCAGCGCCGTAATTTTAGCGGACAAAACATCCGATCGAATCTACTTTTCAGGTATAGAATCAGCTCTGAGTGTGCCAGATGTCGATATCAAATTGTTTGGTAAACCCGACTCGCGTCCCTATCGCCGCATGGGTGTCGCACTAGCCAAAGCCGAAACTACTGAGTTAGCAAGAGCCAAGGCGACACATGCTGCTAGTCAAATTCTTATTGTTGAGGGGTA
This sequence comes from Chamaesiphon sp. OTE_20_metabat_361, assembly GCF_031364565.1. NCBI lineage: Bacteria > Bacillati > Cyanobacteriota > Cyanophyceae > Gomontiellales > Chamaesiphonaceae > Chamaesiphon > Chamaesiphon sp. OTE_20_metabat_361. Next base: position 5,945 of record NZ_JANLWO010000536.1, on the reverse strand, counting down.
GGGGATAGGGGATAGGGAATAGAGAATAGCATTGCCCACCATCTAAGTTTTAGACAATATCCATTCGATCGATATCAATTCAAATGTTTTTATTTATCTCAAAACTTTTACCTTTATTTTTCTATCCACTCGGGGCAACTTGTTTCTGCTTACTCGTCGCGATCGGATTGTGGTGGATAAATTCTAAGTGGACACCTGCGGCAATGGTGGCAGCATTAACAATCTTATTGCTTAGTAGTAATGCTTGGACGAGCAATTGGTTGGCGCAATCTCTAGAGTGGCGAAATATCCCCAAAACAGAACTACCGACAGCAGATGCGATCGTCATTCTCGGCGGTGCTACCAGATCGCAAGCCTATCCGCGCCCAGATGTCGATTTTGCCGATGCAGGCGACCGCGTTTGGTATGGTGCGACTCTATATCGCGCTGGTAAAGCACCGAAAATCATCGTCAGCGGGGGGAGGATCGCCTGGAAAGGGGGCGGAACTCCCGAAGCGGAGGATTTAACCAAACTCCTAGTTACGATGGGCGTGCCCAAGCCAGACATCATTCCAGAATCCAACTCATTTAACACCCGCGATAATGCTGTTAACGTGCAACAGATTCTAAAAGAACGAAATTTTAAACGAATTTTATTGGTAACATCGGCGCTCCACATGCCCAGATCGATGGCAATCTTCAAAAGAATCGGTATCGATGCGATCGCGGCTCCTACAGATTATCGAGTCTCACAGCTAGAAATAGACGAACCAAATAGTCGCGCTGAAGCAACGATTTTGAGCTTTCTACCTAGTGAAGATTGTTTATCCCTCACCACTCAAGCAATCCGCGAATATATCGGCATTGTTGTCTACACATTGCGTGGCTGGATTTGATTAATTAATAATTAATAATTAATAATTAATAGTTAATAATTATGGCACCCACTGATTTGTCTCTGAACTGTTAATCGCCGATCGATCCATTGCCGTCGATCGATTTGTTAGACTTGAGCAAGCTCAATTACTTCAATTACATCGAGGTCGATGCGATGACCGATATACCAGTTGTAAGACCGCGCATTAACTCTGCTTTTAAACTCTTGATGTCGGTGCATTGGTGGATGGCGGGGATTTATATACCACTATTTATCGTCGGGACGATTATGTCCCAACTCGAACGCGGCGCACCCTTTCGGAACGAACTATACGACTTTCATAAGTCTTTGGGCGTATTGTCGATGGCATTACTCACTTGGCGAATTTTTTTACTATTGAAGGTAAGTTGGAAGAAATATACACGGCGATTGCCGAAATTCACACCAGCTTGGATAAAAAATGTCAGTTTGCACCTATTACTCTACTTGTTCATGTGGGCGGTACCGATCGCCGGATTTCTGCTATCCAATTCATTTCGCCCCGATAATGTCAAGTTCTTTGGCTTGTTGCTGCCAGATCTATTTCCACAAAATAAAGCAATGGTAGACGTGGGACGCAGCTTGCATTTTTGGTTATCTTATACCTTTCTAGCATTTATCCTCCTTCACGCGATCGCGCAGTGGAAAGTAGTCCGTGCTAATTGGCGACGGTTGCAGAACTTTTTAGAGGTTAATCGCTAATCACCAAGTGCAGTCGCTGCTCAAGATCTAACGGTATCAAAAAGCGATCGGAGCAGCTCAAAACCTAATCATTCGATTTGAACATTATCCTCAAATTGTACCTGGCGATAAAGATCGGCGATCGGGATTTCCACACCAATTGATTCGAGTAACAGACGATCTTCTCGATCGTATTCTGATAATACCCATTGATTGTTGCGATCGCGTCTAAATACTTCTACCTTCGGGCGATCTACCTGAACCAGCACATATTCCTGTAACGATGTAAATTGACGGTATCTAGCGAACTTTGCACCCCTATCGATTGCTTCTGTCGAAGGTGACAATACTTCAATAATTAGACAAGGGAACTGGACGAGTTGAGCCTCATCGTCGCGCTCGTCGCATGTCACCACTACATCGGGATAGAAATACTTTTGCCCTGGCTCTACTTGAACCTTGACATCAGCGATGTACACATCACAATCACGATTTAGTAGAGCATCATCTAGGAGCCTAAAGAAGTTTCCCGAAATACGATTGTGGTTGCGAGTGCCGCCGCTCATGGCGACTACTTCACCATCCCAGTACTCATACCGTTCCTCTTGGGTAAGCTCCCATTCTAGATATTCCGCTGCTGACATGAACGAGCGATCGGGTAAAGCAACCATGATTTATGATGGGTGTACAGCTAAATACTTGAATCATATCTAATTTTAATACAATCGAAGTTCTACTCGTTCGCAAAGCGTACCGTAGGTAATCGACACTAAAAAAATGTACCGACTCGATCGAGTTAGCACATTCTCATAATTGCTAGTAAAATAACGACTATTAATTATTCGCCGTCCACTCGTTCCAATTGCCAAAGAATTTGGTTGCCTTCACGACGGACTCTAGAAACCATCCAATTGCGCCATGCCCACCGATCTCCGCGACTGGTGACAGCACTAGCATTGATATCCATCAGATCTGCCAGCTCAGAACTAGCAATTAGATAACCGCTTTTGGCGATTTCATCAGTAATTCGCAACGTATCGATCAGATGGTGGAGATGAGCGACGCGGACTTCGCGGGGGATATGTTCGGTACTATCGAGATGAATAGTCTGTTCTTCTAACATGGGGACAATCTGCAAATCAGAGGGAGAATGAATAGGTGTCACAGGATCTGAAGGGGTCTGTGCGACAGCAGACGGTGCTGCTATTTCCATTGTAGATCGTTGCCGCAAGTGTGGTGGCTGACCGCTCGAAAAGCCTCTGGCGATCGTATCACAGCGTTCGTTACCTGCATTACCAGAGTGACCGCGAACGTGCTGCCAAGACACGGGCACTTTGGTTTGAGCTTGAACTTGATTGTTAATCAGATCGAGTTTTTCCCACAAGTCTTGATTGAGAACATCTTTCCCCGCAGCAGTCTTCCAGCCCTTTTTCTTCCAACCTTTCACCCATTGGGTGATGCCTTTAATTAGATACTCACTATCGGTGTAGAGTACGCATTGTCCGGTTTGCTTGGTGCTGGCAAAAAATTGGAGTGCGGAAATTGCCGCTTGCATTTCCATGCGATTATTAGTCGTCGCGCCATCGCGACCGCCTAATTCATGGCAGCTCCCATCATCAAAATAAGCCACAGTGCCCCAGCCGCCGGGGCCGGGATTGCCAGAACAAGCACCGTCTGTATATAAGTTGGTAATTCTGCTCATCGATCGCTAGACTCCACGACGGTCTGGTAGATTAGCGATCTTCGGGAGTGTTTCTTCATTGCTGTCTAGCAAATTATTACTCCACGGATCTTCGGATTTGTAGTCCACTAATGTTGGTTGCGGTGGCGGCGGTGGTGCTGGTAGTTCTCTAGCTGGAATACTCGATCGCGTGTGGGCTTCGGGTGCTGGTGAGGGCGCAGGAGCTGGTGGTGCTGGAATTTCTGGTGGTGCAGGCGTGGTGGGCACTTCTGGTGGTGGTGCTGGAATTTCTGGTGGTGCCGTTGGTACTGGAGTGGGTACTTCTGGTGCGGGAGTGGGTGCTGCTGGCGTTGGCGGGTTTATTTCCCCAGCCGGAGTGAGATCGCCACTAATTTGTTGGACTTGTTGCTGCATTTGCCCGACAACGGTATTAATGATGATTTGGGGATCGGTCGTTTCGATCCCAAATTGTTCGGCTAACTCGGCAACTAAGCCTGGATCGTTGTGGAGCATGGCTGAAAATTCTTCGAGGGTGATCTCCTGCGTCCCACTGGGCTGTTCGCTGTCTGGCTGATGTGCTAGCGATCCTGGTTGTGACGGGGGGCTGGGATCGTCACTGGCAAGAAGTTCTAGTGGTACTTCATCAAAATTCCAATCTGGGCTGTCGATCGAGCTACCATATTGAAGCTCGAATGGCATCTGCCCGTCCTCATCTGATTCTAGATCGCTAAACTCCATAATGGGGAGCAAATTGGGATATGCTTCGGCTTGACGATCGAGTAGTCGCGCCCCATACTCGCCCGCGAGATCGCCAATTTCCCCACAGTCGAGCTGACCTAATTGCACCATTCGCCCTGCGAGTTCATAATTAGCCACAGGTGCGTCAAGCAAATTCCGACCGAATTTGTCCAGCCATTCGAGCCACTCAGATTTGCGGACGCGTTGCCTAATTTTGTTAAAAAAGCCGATCGCGCGTGGTTGTTGCCAGCCATGAGCCACTCCTTCGAGCAACTGCATGAATAGGTACTCCCGATCGGTATCATCTAAAGGTGGTAATTCGGTCGCAGGAATGCGGCTTGTCGCTTTACCCCCGCCAAATAACTTGCGGAACCACCTCACAAATGACTGCCAGATTTTCTTAAACATTTACAGCTTCCTTAGATGCACAATTTAGGTACATTCGATCTAGAGTATCTTAGAGAGTAGGGCTAGGTAAACAATCTCGAATGAGGTTGTTTCGGTCAGCTCGACCTCATCTTTATTTATCCCGCAGATGGCACACATACCTCTACATCATAAATATAGACCGCAAACCTTCGCCGATCTAGTCGGGCAAGAGGCGATCGCCACTACCTTAACCAATGCACTACGTCTCGAAAAGATTGCACCAGCATACCTATTTACGGGGCCACGAGGGACTGGCAAAACTTCTAGTGCCAGAATCTTAGCCAAGTCTCTTAATTGTATGGCGAGTCAGGTACCTACAGCACAACCTTGTGGTAAATGTGCGGTGTGTAGCTCGATTTCGGTGGGTGCGGCGCTAGATATTATCGAAATCGATGCCGCTAGTAATACGGGTGTCGATAATATCCGCGAACTGATCGAGCGCGCTCAATATGCCCCCGTGCAGTGTCGGTATAAAGTTTATATTATCGATGAGTGTCACATGCTCACGACAGCGGCATTCAATTCGCTATTAAAGACTCTAGAGGAGCCACCCGCGCATGTAGTATTTGTACTGGCAACAACCGATCCGCAACGCGTCTTGCCGACGATTATTTCGCGGTGTCAGCGATTTGACTATCGGCGGATTCCTGTCGATGCGATGGTGAAGCACCTGACCTATATTGCGGGGATCGAAAGCATCGAAATTGCGCCTGCATCGGTAACTCTCATCGCCCAAATCGCTCAAGGTGGGTTGCGCGATGCCGAGAGCTTGCTCGACAGGTTGAGTTTACTCGATGGCGAGATTACGCCCGATCGAGTCTATGATGCGATCGGCTCGGTACCAGAACGCGACTTACTCGGTATTTTACAATCGATCGCCACATCCGATCCGGAAAGTCTGCTCGATCGCACCCGCACGATCCTCGAACGCGGCAAAGAACCCCTCACCGTCCTCCAAAATCTCGCTGGCTGCTATCGGGATCTGACGATCGCCAAAACCGCCCCCAAACGTCCCGATCTCGTACCACTAACGGGTGAAACTTGGACGGAACTGTGTAAAATCGCCCAAAGTTGGGAATTAAATTGGATTCTCGCCGGACAAAAGCACCTCAAAGATAGTGAAATCCAACTCAAACATACAACACAGCCCCAACTGTGGCTGGAAATAGCGATCTTGGGACTGTTAAATATTAGTAGGCAACCGTCGCCAGCAGTTACTCCCAGTGCCACAGCTCCAGCACCGCAGCCTGTTTCACCACCATCGAGCGCCCCACCCAGTCACCCCACTACTCCGACACCGCCACCAGCAGCAACGTCAGCACCACCACCTGCGGCTACCACCGCCCCGATCGCCGCAAATGCCATCGACATCACAACTACCTGGGAACAGGTCTTACAGCAGCTTCTACCTGCCAGTAGAGACTTATTTAAACCCTTTGGCAAGCTGGTATCTGTCTCTGCCGAGCAAGCCGTAGTAGCGATGAAATCTAGTACCATGCAAACGATCGCGGCTAGCAAAGT
>NZ_JANLWO010000598.1:0-5814 GCF_031364565.1 Chamaesiphon sp. OTE_20_metabat_361 | reverse complement strand
ACTAGCTTCGTAGATGCAGATGGCTCTAGCTCTACTTCAGGCACCCGTAGTCGTAAGACGGCGGGAAGTATGAAGCAACTAGGTCAGTTGAAGCGTCAAAAATCAACCCTTATAGGACTGGATGCAGAAACCAGCCCTTCAACGAAGTAAGGGCTGGTAGTTCATTTTAGGTAATATTTCTGGCTGTGCAGATCGATTCCCTTTAACAAAGGCACCGCCAGCGAGGACTGGAGCAAGTTGTAAGGACATCAGTTCCCATGCCTTCGCCTGTAAATACATCCGTTTAGTAGTGCCGCGATAGGGACAGCCTCTAATTTGTTGCACCACTAAGGCGATCTCTGCTGTATTCGGAGGGTGAAGGATCGATTGCCAGTCATTCCCCTTGGCTAAAAACTCTAGCTCCGATTCGAGTTGCCCATCCTCACCAGGAAACAGCAGTGCTAATCTGCTGGGTGATAGCTGAATACGTGCGCCGATCGCAGGTTGAGCTTGATGATAACTAACGACCGTTTTGCGCCCGATGCCACCACCCGAAACTAGGGTTCGCGCCCGATCCCAACTGCCACTGACATCGCCACTGATGCACCCCGACAATAACACGCCAAACTCGATTCTCCTTCGGAGAGGCTCCGCCAACGGCTGCTCCTCCGACTCGATCTGTACTTGCACATCATCTCGCCCTTGAATATCTCAAATTGCCAACGAAAATTCCACATCTAGTTGAATCTCCAAATGGCATCCCGATCCCAACGATGGCGGCGTGTTAAAAAGTACTTCCAAACCCGCACTCCCTTCATTGAGAGGAATTTTGGTTTGTGCCCATAATTCCTCGAAGTCTGAGAATGCTAAATCGATCGTCATCGCGATTGAGGTTAAAGTTTATTGAGAATAATTATTGCTAAATTCTAACATCGATCGGGTATTTCCAGAGCATAAAACAGCCGCGCTAGAGCGATCTCCAATCTCGATCTATCTAGCCACTGTCCCAATAATCGAGCCTTAAAACCTCACAGATACAGAAGCAATTACAGTGAATGGATCGCCAAAATTATTGGCAGATGCGCGCAATCCCTGACTACTTTCGACATACTTGGCATCGCTAATATTCTTGAAATTGAGTGCAAATCGCCAATCATCCTGCTTGTAGAAAATTGCCGCATCTGCCGTCAGATAACTTCCCAGTCGAAAGGTATTGTCCAAATCGCCTTGGCGGTCTCCCTTGAAATTTAGACCCGCACCAAAACCTAACCCCTTCATCTGACCTTGCTGAAGTTCATAAGTTGCCCATAAACTTGCCGCATGTTCTGGCACGTTAAATAACTTTTTACCAACGAGTGTCGGATCTAAATCGGCAGAAACTTGGGCATCGGTATAAGCATAAGAGGCAACTAGCTTCAGACCTGGTGCGGGTTCGCCAGAAATGTCGAATTCAATGCCCCGACTGCGTTGTTCGCCAGATGCGATGAAAAATAGTGGATTGTCAGGATCGTTAAGGGGGACATTTTGCTTGGAAATATCAAAGTAGGCCAGTGTGGCAAACAGCTTGCCCTCGATTAAGTCAGACTTGACTCCAACCTCATATCCTTTACCGCGTTGCGGCTCTAGGACTGCGCCTGATACTGTCGTATCTGTATTTGGCGTAAAAGACTGTGAGTAGCTGCCATACGCTGAAAGTCGATTATTGAACTGATAAAGCAATCCGAGCCGAGGGGTGAGGGCACTGGCAGTTAAGCTAGTTTCTCCAGCCTCGAATGCGATCCCCGGAATACTAGTATTAGTTTGCGAGAGCGTATCATAACGGACTCCAGCTAGAAGTTTTAAATTTTTGAAGACATCAACTTGGTCTTGGACGAAAAATCCGAAACTATTACCGCGAATCGCGCTACCACCAAAGCCAGGGAGGTCGGCTTTATTCGGTTTAACTACTCCATAAACTGGATTGAACAGGTCGAGGTCTGCGGGGTCGCCAAGGCTTGAAAAAAGTCGATCCTCTCGACGGACATAATCGGCACCGACCAACAGTTTGTGCTTGATATCTCCCGTGGCAAATTCACCAGTTAAATTGGTTTGAAAGGTATAGTCCTTGGTCTGTCCTTCTTGAGTGGCAAAAAGACGGTTGACGGTATTTGTGGTCTCATCGAAACCTACCGGATAGGCGACAACATTGAAATCGAACTGATTTGAGGCATAGCGAAAAGCATTGCGGAGTTTCCAGTTGTCGCTAAACTGATGGTCTAACCCATAACCGATATTCAGGGATTGATTGGTGATGCGATCGCTAGGGTCGCCAGTAATTCGATCGCGTGGTACATTGGCTACACTCGTACCAATTGCGGGCAATCCAAAATCGCCAGGACGATTGGAGTCGATATATTCTGCGGAAATAGTCAGATCGGTCTTATCGCCAACTTTCCAAGCAATGGTCGGGGCAATAAAGGTTTTCTGGTCGGGTTGATTGGAATTTCGCACGCTGTTGCTGCTTTGATACAGTCCATTGACGCGATAGAGTACCTTGCCATCAGCGGTTAAAGGGCCAGAAACATCAACACGGGGGCTAATTAAACTCCGAGAGCCACCTTGAACTTCTACTTCATAAAATGGCGTAGATAATGGTTTCTTGCTAATGAGGTTAATCAGTCCACCTGGCTCGATTGCGCCATACAAAATTGAGGCTGGCCCTTTGAGGACTTCAACTTGCTCTAAATTAGCAATTTCGCTGAATGGTTGGGTTCCTCCCTGACCACTTCCAAATTGCCTGAATCCATCCCGCAAAGTTGCCACTCCAGAGAAGCCGCGAATGCTAAACGTGTTCCCACTGCGATTTTGGCCATCGCCATTATAATTAACGCCGCTAACATTACTCAGCGCATCTTTAACATCTCTACTCTGCCTATCGCGAATAATCGCTTGGGGAATGACTTGCACGGAGAATGGAGTTTCGATAATCGGTGTATTTGTACCCGTCACACTAGCAGCATTGGGCTTGCGGTAGGAGTCTCGCAGCGAACTTCCAGTGACGTTGATTTCTAGTTCTGGTTCGGCGGTCTGGGCTACAGGGGGTGTCGCACCCGCTTCGCTGGCAATTACCGTTGCTTGGGGTGCCCCATTGGTACCAGTTACCGTCACGCGCACGAAGCTAGGATTTAGTTGAGTAACAGTGACATTTCCCACTCCTGGAGCCGGATTTGCCGCTTGAAATGGTTGAACGATCGTGGCGTTGGGGATATCGAAGTAGAGGAGATTGCCAACGATCTGGGGAGCCGGAGCCGCAAGCGTCCCCGCAGTTTCTAAGACTACTTCAATGCCGTTATTCTGCGGGTTGAGCTTAATTCCAGTAATATTCAGCGGTGCGGGGGCTGCCTGCGCTAGGAGTTTTTTGACGAGCGGCAAATTTTTTCGATCTAAAGTCTCGGTCGTTGCCTGACTGGTGGCACCTGCGATCGTTTGCGCTTGAACTCGAACTGGTAGGGCAATGATTACGGCAGCGAACGCCAGACAAATCTGCTGTAGGCATAGCTGTTGGCAGAAACGATACTTACCACTGGAATTATTAGCCTGCATCTTAAATAAGAATAGTTATCAATAAAGTTCGATTGTACAGGAGCGATCTCCGTGTTGTCTATCCCCGATCGGTCTTTTTGTCACATTCTGAGATCGGGTCTTTTTTGACGCGATAGCAGCGATCGGCTGCTAAGAATTAGCAATTCTACCAACTCTGGTTAACCTCAGCCCTCACCCCCAGCCCCTCTCTCTTGTTGCGCTAAACCGTCGGGAAACCCGACGAGCGCGCACCGCTCCCAATCTTGGGAGAGGGGAGCCAGAGCCGGAGGCGAGGGCGGGGTGAGGGCGGGACGAGCGCGGGGTGAGGGCGACAGGATGGTACTAGCGATCGGGAGTCTGTATGAATCGGATTTGGTATTAGCTCTAGATCCGCCAAAAATACCATTGCAAATAATTACTAATAGTTAGTAAGATTAAATGATTAACTTTAGCAAGTATCTATGCTCGACCCCACTGTTGCGAGGTTGTCTAAATATCTGAAACCTTCGCCACTAGTAGGGCTAGGGCTAGGCGTGGTGGTAGCGATCGGGTGTGCGATCTACAGCATTACTTTAGGAACTAGAGACATTTCGCTAGCAGTGATTTTTGACTCCTTTACCCAGTTCGATAATTCCTTCGACCATCTGATTATCCAAACAGTCAGATTGCCACGATCGCTAATGGCACTCGCTGTCGGTGCCGCGCTTGCCGTAGCGGGGGCGGCGATTCAAGGCTTAACCCGCAATCCCCTCGCCGAAACTGGCATCTTAGGCATCGAAGCTGGCGGTGCTCTAGCTGTCGTCGGGACATCCTTTCTGCTTGGTAGCTCCACCCCTTCAGACTATGCCGGAGCCGCCTTTGTGGGGGCGGCGATCGCGGCGATCGTCGTTTATTTCTGTGCATCCCTCGGCTCTGGCGGAGTCACCCCGCTCAATCTGACGATCGCTGGAGCCGCGATCGCCGCATTTATCGCCGCCTTAACTACCAGCATCCTGATCGTCAGCCAGAGTACCTTAGAAGAAATTCGCTTTTGGCTGGCAGGTTCCTTGGTAGGGAGAGATTTCGACCTATTTTTACAGGTATTACCAGTGATGATGGTGGGGTTATTACTGGCGTTTGCACTCAGTAGACAAATCGCCACCCTGAGCTTAGGCGAAGACGTTGCCACCAGTTTGGGACAAAACACCCTGACGATTAAGCTGTTAACGGTAACGAGTATGGTGTTACTCGCAGGTAGTTCTGTGGCGATCGCGGGGCCGATCGGGTTTGTGGGGCTAGTCGTCCCCCACGGCGTGAAATTCTTTATCAAAACCGATTATCGCTGGATTCTGCCCTACTCGGCAGTCTACGGAGCCATTCTCCTGTTAGTTGCCGATATCGCCGCCAGACTATTAATTCAGCCCCAAGAGCTGCCAGTAGGAGTAATGACGGCACTTGTCGGCGCGCCAGTATTTGTCTATCTTGCCAAAGCAAAAATCCGCTCATGAAAAACTGGTTAGCCATTCGCCCGCCCCTATTGGCAGATCGTCCCGCTCGACGATTGCTGCCGATTGTCCCAATATTAGCGGGGTTGAGCTTTGCGGCGATCGTCGTCAATGTCGGACAAGGTGAGTACCCGATCGCGCTCGGCGATCTCATCCAAACCCTGCTAGGCATCGATACAGGCAATCCCGATCTGCCCTTCGTAATTCAAACCCTCAGATTGCCCCGCACCTTAGTTGCCTTTTTAGTCGGTGTCGCGTTGGCAATTTCGGGCGCGATTTTTCAAGGCTTAACCCGCAACCCCCTTGCCGATCCAAGTATCATCGGCATCAATGCGGGGGCGAGTTTGGCGGCAGTTGCGACGATCGTGCTATTGCCCGATGCCCCAGTTGCTGCTTTGCCGATCGCCGCATTTTTCGGGGCATTATTCATGGCAGCCCTGATTTATGGTTTGGCAGGGACTGGACAAAATTCACCGATGTTATTAATTCTGCTGGGCATTGGCTTGTCGGCGATCGCCAGTGCCTGCACCAGCTTAATGATTTCCTTGGGGTCGATTTCCACTGTCAGCCAAGCTTTAGTCTGGCTGGCTGGCAGCGTCTACGATCGCACCTGGGAAGATTTTTTCGCCTTGTTGCCGTGGGCGATCGGTGGTACTGCCCTCGCATTGGGACTAACGCGGGAGTTAAATGTCCTCTCCTTGGGCGATGAGATCGCCACGGGATTGGGGAGTCGCGTTACCTGGCAACGCGCCCAGCTCGTCATCATCGCCGTGGCGTTAGCTGGCTCGGC
>NZ_JANLWO010000569.1:0-2976 GCF_031364565.1 Chamaesiphon sp. OTE_20_metabat_361 | reverse complement strand
CCTGGAGACTGAAGTCTCGGCTAGTGATGCAAAGTCCGCCTGCGCGGACAGATTAAATATTCCGCGCAGGCGGACTTAGCATCAATAGCCCCCATTTTAATAGGTGGCAACTTGGGGCTGTGGGGTTGTTAGACAGAATGAATTGTGCCTAAGCTTTTAGTAAATCTCCGCCTTCAACTACCTTTGCCGAGATGATTTTATCATTGGCTTTGAGTTGTCCGAGGACATCTTGTCCGGCGGTAACATAACCAAAGACAGTATATCGACCATCGAGGAGATTTCGTCCGGCGGGAGTCAATTCTGGCTCGAACAGGAAGAAGAAAAATTGCGACGAGCCGCCATTAGGATCGGTTTCAGGACGCGCCATTGCTAGCGCACCATAAGACGAGAAGGGTAATACGGGTTCCTCGCGAAATCTGCCAGCATCCTCCATCGTAATCCCATACATCGGCTCCTTATCGCCTTTAACCATCACTTCGAGCGGTACCGCCCGATATTTCTTGGTTTTGGGATCGATAAAACCAACTTCTTCCCCTGGCGGATCGCCGATTTGGAGGACATAATCATTTTCGGCGCGGGTAAAAGCAAGATCGTTATAAAAACCCCGATTGACGAGATCGACGAAGTTACCCGCCGTTACTGGCGCACTGTAGCCATCGACAGTCAGGTTGATATCGCCTTTGGTAGTTTTGAGGGCGATCGTGGCGCGACCTTGGAGTTGCGGTAAGTTACTATATTCAGTAGGTACAGTGTAAGGGAAACCAGTCACCATCGAAGCTTCGAGCGTGCCAATATGTGCTAACGCCTCAGCGCGTTCGGCTTGCACTTGGGGCTTGTCTTTGGCTTCTGTGGCTACAGCAAGAGCTTCTACGTGGGTTTGGATGTCGTCTAGGAGTGTTTGGGCTGCGGCTTGTTTGGCTTCAGGAACACTTTTGAGGATATCGGCTCGCTTGTTTTTGACTACTACTGCTGCTTTCTTAACATCACTGGCGATCGTACTCCACTGTTTCCCCCGCAAATGGTTGGAAATATCTTCCAGACTGTTTTGCAGATCCCGCACTGGTTTATTCTCGATCGGGAGTGCATAGCGTAAGATCGCCTGTCCGTCGGTAATAGCGTTACCCGAGGGGAGTAGAGTTGCCGCACTCAGCCCTACAGAGAGCGTCAGTAACAGCATTGCCATCACTCCTGTCTGCAACCAGTGCCGCCCGCGACTGAGTATAGAACTTTTGCCTGTTTGCATCTGTAAAAAGTATTTATATAATCCACTCTCTATCTTGCCACATCACAGTCACTGGCGATCTGAGGTCTATTGCTGCTATCTGTCGGTTCGATCGATCGACATCTCAAGTTGCGATCGATATTTAACTCGATAAGACGATCCGAATCGATCGAGCTTATTTGCTCGACTACCCACGAGTATAAACTGCACCCTAGCAATGTTGCAGCTCAAAGCAGCTTTATGCTAAATCCAGATCCTCTTCATCGCCGCACCATTTGGGATCGTGAAAATCTCGCTCGTAGTCTTCCTTGATAGGAAATCCCAGCGCGGCTAATCGATCGAAATAAGGTGTCAAATCGACATCGGCATCATCTTCACTATCTCGCAGATTCCAGATTGCCAAGATCGTCCATTTGAGCCACATCGCGGGCAGAGTCCACTGCTGAAAGTAGGCAATCCGCTCGGCTTCACTAAAGTGCCGATCGTGCCACCACTGATTCCAAATCTCTGGATACGAATCACCATAACCCATCCGCCAGCACATACTATAGGGATGCTCGTCTGGAAAAATCACCCACAATGGTGGCACCTGTCCGTATCGATCGATTAAACTCGCGATCTCTCGATCGATCCAATCTTTCATTAAATTTCCCGCAAAAATAAATGGCTGGATACAGTTATGATTTAAATAGATAATACCTACAACCCTGATGGTGGGCAGTGCCCACCCTACAACTAAAGCCCAAAGCCCAAAGCCTAAAGCCTATTTATCCTGCCGCACCTTTGACACTAGCGTATAGCTCTTTAAACAATCGCTGTTGAACGTTATGATCGACGATCGGTAGAGGATAGCCGATTTGATGGCGAGTTAGCGGTTGAATATCACCACTGAGGATGAGTTTGGTAGCGATCGGTTTTAGCTCGGGTACCCACTCGCGAATATAGTCGCCATCGCGATCGAATTTTTGGGCTTGGGTATAGGGATTGAAAATTCGCAAGGGTTTGGGATCCATCCCGCTCGATGCGCTCCATTGCCAGCCACCATTATTCGATGACAAGTCCCCATCTATCAGGCGTGCCATAAAATAGCGTTCGCCCCATTGCCAATTAATAATTAAATCCTTGGTTAGGAAACTAGCGACGATCATTCGGCAGCGATTGTGCATCCAGCCAGTTTGATTGAGTTGGCGCATCGCGGCATCGACGATCGGGTAGCCCGTTTTGCCCTCACACCAGGCTTGAAATTGATGTTCGTCGTTTTTCCAAGGAAACTGCTTGAAGGGGTCGCGGTAAGGCCCCTGGGCTAGGCTGGGGAAATGATACATTGCCTGCTGATAAAACTCGCGCCATGCGATTTCTTGCTGCCAGGTGGTGATGCCCGCTCGGGCTTCATCGCTGCGGGCTTCTTTCATCGCGGTAGTTGTCGCCGCCCACACCGTCCGAATCCCAATGGTGCCAAATTTCAGCGCCGCACTCATCCCCGAGGTGCCAGCCGCAGCGGGATAGTTGCGTTGTTCGTCGTAGTCTGAGATCGATCGATGACAGAATGTTGCTAATGCTGTGGTGGCGGCACTAGTACCAGGGATTTGCGCCAGCGGCTGCTCCCAGGTAAATCCTAGCGCCCGAGCGGTAGGTAGATCGATCGTCGGTACTTGGGTGAGTGCTTGTCTTTCGGCTGGAGTTAGGGGACTCTGGGGCAATTTGACATCTACTGGTGCTGGTTTCGATCGACTGTTCCAGTTCCGCCAGAAGGG
>NZ_JANLWO010000530.1:0-3692 GCF_031364565.1 Chamaesiphon sp. OTE_20_metabat_361 | reverse complement strand
CCTTCAACTTTGAGGGCACTATAAATCTGGGGCATCTTGCCACCAGTAAATTCTACGTCCACAACTGGACCAATAACTTGGGTGAGTCTCCCCACGTTTGTTTTTTCTGCGGTGCTAGCCATGTGCGCGTTACTTATTATTGTGTGATTTTGTCTATAGCTTTGGTGTAGTCTAGACTTCGCTGAGTACGAGTATCGACCCGATCGAAGTTGCAGATTAGCCTCGGCGCTGGCGGATCGATGCAGTCAGCCAGATCGCAAGATTTGGCTACTTTTAGGTGTCAGCGATCGGCGATTAGTTCCATTAATTTGGGTCTGGAGTCTTGACGATCGAGCCGCTAGTCTAGAAGTTTACACTCTCGATCGCGCGGCGGTCGGCTTGGCAATACCAGAGCTAATCGCTATCTACCGATCCTAATTCGATCCAGTTTTTAGCTACTATTAATATTTTTCAAGGCTGTTTGTTAGTTTATCATCGAACGCGCACTGTACTGTGGGTATTTATCAGGATTTACTTAAGAACTTCAGCGTCAAGCGGCATTCGCTAATTGGTGACTAATGAGAGCGCAGATCTCGATCGCATTTTTCGTTATCCACACCTCGGCTGTCGCTCACTGCAAGCTATCCACTATTCCCTATTCCCTATTCCCTATCCACTTTGTTTCATTACTTGATTTCCAATGCCCAATGCACCACAGCCGGATAAGGGTTGCCATCGATGCGATCGGTTTTGGAGATGGCGTGTTTTTGGTCTAGGTAAGTGCGTAACTTGGCTCGAACCGCGCGGTTTTCTAAAGCTGTTACAACTTGACTGACACAAGAGTAGCGCTCGGTTAAGGGCACCTGAATCAGTTTGGAAACGATCTCGCCCAAGTCCGGACTGATATCGACATCTTCAGACCACATTAATTCGCATGTGCGCTGATCGATCGGCAAGTGCCGAGGTTCCCTGCCAGTTAACAAATACACGCAAGTCATCCCCAGCGCGTACAGATCGCTAGCATACACCGCGCGATTGGCTAATTGTTCGGGTGGGGCATATCCGGGCGTACCGACGGCGACACTACTAGTATCGAGGCGATCGGACGTAGCTGGATCGAGATCGGCAGCCGCACCAAAATCAATCAGTACAAAGCGGCGATCGGTTTGGCATAAAATAATGTTCTGAGGCTTGATATCGCAGTGGATCGTGTGCTGGGAGTGAATATACTCTAATAATGCGAGCATTTGCTCCAAAAAGTTTTCGATTTCTGGTTCGGTAAATCTGCCCTGCTTGGCAATAATTTGGGGCAAGACACTACCAGGGATGTATTCCGTGACTAGGTACAAATCGGTGCCAATCTGAAAATAATCCAGTAGCGAAGGGATCTGCGCGTGAGTGCCCAGCCGACTCAAACTAACTGCTTCTAGCTCGAATCTAGTTCGTGCTATTGCCACCAACTGCGGATCGGTAAATTGTGGTGCCAATTGCTTGATAACACATAACGGCTGTCCTGGTAAATAGACATTCTGCGCTAACCAGGTCATCCCAAAACTGCTGCGGCTCAAGATCGATCGCAGTGCGTATCGATCGGCTAGGAGCTGACCATCAGCGCAGTTAGGCTTCCAGTGGGATGAATGCTGTTCGATATCTGATGATGTGCGCTGGCGATCGGTTGTAGCATCAGTCATAGTAAAAATCGATCGGCATCCCGAGCTAACTGAAATACTCAATATTTCAACATCATACTAGGTCTGCTCCCAAGCACTCTCAGCCAATTCAAGTATCTTTTGACTGCGGATGAGTAGAGATCGAGTGTCGAGTAAGTATAGTTTCGCGTCAACTAGACTCGATTCCCGATCGACCAGATCCAAGCAGCAAATGCAATGCCTAAGTAATTTGCCGCCAAATCTACCAGATCGAATGTCCGTAAGGGTATCCAGATTTGGGAAACTTCTTCAATGGTGATGCCCACAGCTACAATCGTGCATCCTAATAAGATCTTGAGACGTCCGATCTTTAGCATCCGTCCATTGAGAGCATGATTTAACAAAAATGTCAACATTCCTATAAACAGCAAATGTCCGCCCTTGTCACCAAGCGGTAAACTGTTGACTACAGCGACAATCCGCCCGAACCGTCCCAGATTCATCCCAATGATAATGCCAGTTATAAATATTAGAAATAAGCCAAAAGGTAGCCAGCGGTTTAGGCGCATATTGTCAATTACAGCAGATCTCGATCGACCACAATAATAATCCCTTTAGATCCAGAAATGTTAACAATGGTGCCTTCAAACCTGAGTTTAGCCGCCCATAAACGGCTGTAAAATTGAAGACGTTGATTTTAGAGTGTTGCCTGTGAATATGCCATCGTCCCACCACAAACTAAAAATTCTGATCCTGTCCACTCCGGTAGGTGCCTTGGGTTCTGGGTTGGGTGGCGGCGTAGAACTGACGATCGCCAACCTCGCTCGCGAACTCCAATCACGCGGACACACGATCGAGATCGTCGCACCTGCGGGTTCATACTTAGGCGATCTATCGATCGTCCAAGTCCCTGGCGAACTTCAGCTCACTGCCCAAACCCAGGAGCAAGCAGCCGCGATCGTCATGCCGAGCGATCCAGTCCTGGCAAATATGTGGGCAAAAGCCAGAAACATTCAGCACGATTACGACATTATTTTCAATACGGCTTTCGATTGGCTGCCATTTTACCTGACGCCGTTTTTCGATCGACCGATCGCCCATTTTGTCAGTATGGGTTCGCAAATTGCCGCGATCGATCTGGCAATCGAACGAGTCGCGATCGATTATCCGGGGACGATTGGCGTCTGTACGCGTACCCAGGCGGAAACTTTTCGGTTTGCCGATCTGTGTACTGTTGTGGGCGGTAGTGGTGTCGATCCGGCAGTCTATGAGTACTGCAAACATCCAGAACCAGCACTAGCTTGGTTGGGACGCATATCTCCCGAAAAGGCACTCGAAGATGCTGTCGCTGCCGCCCAGCGTACTGGCATCAAACTCAAAATCATGGGTAAGATTCAAGATGCGGTTTACTGGGAGCAGATCCAACGCGATTATCCTACCGCCCCGATCGAGTATCTCGGTTTTTTACCTACGCACGAGCTACAGCAAGCGTTAGGCACCTGTCAGGGGCTACTAATGACCCCGCGCTGGGTAGAAGCCTTTGGAAATGTCGCGATCGAGAGCTTTGCCTGCGGCGTTCCAGTCATCGCTTATCGGCGCGGGGGGCCTGCGGAAATCATCACCGATGGTAAAACGGGATTTTTGGTCGAACCAGATAGTATAGAGGGCTTGGTAGCAGCGATCGATCGGCTGGATGAGATCGACCGCGCTGACTGTCGCCATGCTGCGGAAACGGTATTCTCCCAAGCAGCGTGGGGGAATGTGATGGAAAGTTGGTTTTATCGATTGGTTGAGTAGTCGATTAGAGTGGGAAAGGCCCACCACCTGGGTTTCAGGCTTTTCTAATATTTATAAATGTTCGTGCTGACATACTTAAATCGCAGCCTGTTCTACTTGAGATAAGCGATCGTCACACCACCGCCACCGTCTTTCTCACCTGCTAATTCAAAGCGACCGACTTGCGGATGATGGGAGAGGAATTCGTGGACTCCTTCGCGAAGTTTGCCAGTACCTTTGCCGTGAATCACCCACATGATACCCGACTGATAGGCACGCCCGATCCCG
>NZ_JANLWO010000510.1:0-1818 GCF_031364565.1 Chamaesiphon sp. OTE_20_metabat_361 | reverse complement strand
CTGCTCGGAGCTTAAATGAATCCTGCGATCGAGTATATGACGAGATCGACGCACTTGAAGGTATCGTCAATCAAAGATTCGATCGATTGGAGGTTGAGGTCAGAGAGATGCGAGCAGAAATGAATGGAAAGTTTGATACTATTATGCGACATCTGACCGGACTTGGCGATCGCTGAAACTATCAAATCTTGCTGAACACCAAATCTAACCAAAAAAGAGGGATAAGTTTTAACCTCATCCCTCTTTTTTTGTGCGTAAATAATCGATCGACTATTTACTAATTATTCATTTTTCAGGTCGCGGAGACTACTGATGTCGATTTCGATCGAAGGCCCCATCGTGGCGGAGACATACATGCTGCGCCAGAAGCGTCCCTTGGCTCCTGAAGGGCGGTTGCGATCGATACTCTCTTGGAAGGCCTTGAGGTTGGCTAAGAGGTCTTCAGGGGCGAATGCGGCCTTACCGAAGAGGATATGCACGATGCCGGACTTGTCGGCACGATACTCTAGTTTACCTGCTTTGAATTCCGCGATCGCGGCACCGAGGTCGGTGGCGACAGTACCAGCTTTGGGCGAAGGCATCAAACCGCGTGGGCCGAGGACGCGACCGAGGCGGGCGATTTGGGGCATCATATCGGGAGTGGCGATCAATAGATCGAAATCCATCATCCCGCCTTGAATTTCGGCGATTAACTCTTCCGAACCAGCAAGATCGGCTCCTGCGGCGGTAGCTTCAGCCACTTTTTCACCACGGGCGATGACGGCAACGCGAATAACTTGTCCGGTACCTTTAGGTAATGCTACAGTCGTCCGCAATTGTTGGTCGGTGTACTTGGGATCGATACCCAGACGGACGTGAACTTCGGCAGACTCTGCAAACTTAGCGGTTGCTGTCTCGTTGACTAGCTTCATCGCTTCGAGGGGGTCGTAAGCCCGAGTCTCGATTTTTTTGGCTAATTCTTGATAACGACGCGAATACTTTTTGGTCATGATTGCTCCTGGGGTAAATAACGAGGCTTCACCTCTCCCCCAAATATGGTGGATAAAATACTAGTCAACGATCGCGACACCCATGTTGCGGGCGGTACCAGCAACGATTTTCATGGCGGCGTCGATGTCATTGGCATTGAGATCGGGCAATTTGGTTTGCGCGATTTCTTGCAGTTGAGCGGAAGTGATTTGACCGACTTTTTTCTTGTTGGGTTCGTTGGAACCAGCTTCGATTTTAGCGGCTTTTTTGATTAGTACCGAAGCAGGCGGGGTCTTGAGGACGAAGGTGAAACTGCGATCTTCAAAGATCGAAATTTGCACGGGAATGACCGTGCCTGTTTGCTCGGCGGTTTTGGCATTATATTCTTTACAGAATGCCATGATGTTCACACCATGTTGACCCAATGCTGGGCCGACTGGAGGTGCGGGGTTAGCTTTACCAGCGTTGAGGGCTAGCTTAACAATTGCGACTACTTTCTTTGCCATTAGATGTGTGTATTAGCCCTGTCTTTGGACTTGATTAAATTCGAGTTCTACGGGGGTATCTCTCCCGAAGATAGAGAGCAAGGCTTTGAGTTTACTCCGTTCGGGGCTGACTTCAACGACCTCGCCTGCAAAGTCCTTAAAGGGACCAGACATCACTACTATTTTATCGCCTTCGGTCAGATCTGTCTTCACTACTGGCTCTTGTTCGAGAGCTTGTTTGAAGATTCGGTCTGCTTCGCCGCGAGAAAGAGGTAGCGGTTTGACGTGTCCGCGTCCGCGTCCGTAGCCGCGTTTTTGCTCCGAACCGACGAAGTTGATTACGTTGGGGGTATTTTTAACTACC
>NZ_JANLWO010000494.1:0-3439 GCF_031364565.1 Chamaesiphon sp. OTE_20_metabat_361 | reverse complement strand
GTCTAAGTTAAAATTAAATAACTGTCAGATTCCGAACTCTTAACTCACCCTTGATTTATCCAAAGCTGTGTGCTGAAAGCGGTTTTAGCTAATTAAGCCTGACGGTTGCCATCAATTTAATTGTATTTTTCAAAAAAATATCTGCAAATTTACGGAGTATATGAGGTATGATAATTATCTCGAAAGTGTGTATAAATTGAATATCAATCGCGACAGAATAATCTTAACTCACCGCTCATTATAGGCATATTTACCATTTATATTCGATAGACATTCGACCGTAAATGTGCCGAACTTTATTACCATAAATCCGCTAAATATCTCAAGTCAATTGCGATCTCAGTCACATTAATTTTAGGAAGATCGTGCATGGGGAGAATTTTAAAATTGTTTAGTAGGCGACAAGAGTACGGGGGCAAAATCGATCGCAATCTGCCGAGAACCTGTCAGCGGCTGGCTTTTTCCATATAAATCTCGCACCGATCGCACTTGCCAGTTTTTGGGGACATTAAAAGTCAATTCTCGATCGGGATGCCACACGATCCAGAAGGGTTGCCCTTTACGCGTCAAATTGCACACCCAAGTCTGCGCGGAATTAGGCGCACAATTTTGCATTTTTGCGCCGACCAACCATGTTTGAATTTGGGCATAACTATTGGTAACATTAGTTACTGGTGTCAACTTTTTACCATCACTTTTTGTCAGATGTAAACTGACGGCTGTTTGGTTGTCCCACGCATACCAATAAAATCGCTGGACGCCACTAGCCCAATTAATTAAGTAAGTTCTGGCAATATGCGCCATCGCTTGGCGTTCGGGGGCGATCTCGCCCGGTTTTAGCCACCCTGATTCGGTATTCCACAATGGCTTTTGCGCTAGACCAAATTTACGCATCACCGCCTGCATCTGAGTAATAGATTTGCCCAAATCTTCTGGAACCGCCGAACTGGGATAAAAGTGCTGGGAGATCGCATCGGCATAGTTACCCCCACCGCGCCGAAAATAGTCCTGTTGCCACTGGAAATCGGGCGTGCCATTGGTAGCACCGGGCGAAAGGACATAAATCTGCGGATCGACTTGCTTGAGGATGGTATGCGCCTCCTGGGCTAATTCCACCATTTTCTCAGCACTACCGCTGTAAAAACGCTGGAGATCTGGTTCATTCCAGATTTCGTAATAACGGATTTTCCCACGATAGCGCGTCGCTACGGTGCGGACATAGTTGCGCCAATCCTTGAGGTCTTTTGGCTCTGCTGGCCAGCCGGGGTTCCCATACGCCGATTCGTCATTGGGACGCGCCGCCGCCCAGCGCGGCGTTTGCCCCAGTGTCAACAACAGCTCGACCTTGTGCTGGGCGGCTAATGCGACATAGCGATCGAGCAGTTCAAATTTCCAGGCTCCTGGCTGCGGTTCCAAGTCGCCCCAAGTTACATACGCATCCCACAGCCGCCACTGCGAAAAGGGGACAGTCGGCCAATTTTCCAGCGCGTGATGGATGTGCATCCCAAATAAGCTAGCTGGAATCGCCCGTGCGGGTGGGTTCATCGTTGATGGCGGCTGTGGTTTGAGGTTGAGTGCAGCGATCGGAATTGCGATCGCCACCAGGAGAAAAATGACTATCCATCGCTGTATCAATCTCAACATTGGCAATTAGGGGATAGGGAATAGGGAATGGATATCTTGTAGGGTGGGCAATGCCCACCATCTAGGTTTCAGGCACGATCTATCTAATAAATATTTGCACTAACTTACCTAAATCTGGCAGCTAATAGACCGCCTGAGAAAGTAAAAATACAATCTTTTTTAGTACTGTTTTTGTCTAGAGTTCCCCCTCATCCCTATCCCCTGACTTTCGCAGGAAGTCTAATCTAGTTTCAACTGGCTCGATCGCAAATTGCTACCAATCCGCACGACTGGGAGCAACAGCAGTCGCAGATAGGGAAACAGCCAGTAAACAGGCCACAGCAGACCAGCATACCGCTGGGCAAAGATTTTCCACTCGGTGACAGGCGGTAGGGTCATTTGGGTCAAATTTAGCCCTTTGGGTTGCCCGACGCGCTGCCACTGAAGGTACCAGGGCAGATTCTCCGTCGTCTCCGTCCAAGTTCTCGGGCGGAGATTTTGCGAGCAGGTGCCGCAAAAACCGGGCGCGAGCCAGACACTACCGCCTTGTTTTTGGGTGCGGAGTCCATAGTCTAGATCCCCCAGATAGTGAGTAAATGCCGGATCGAGATTGCCGACAATACCTGCAACCGATTTGGGAATTAAGACACAATTACCGTTGAGCGTGTCGCAGCGTTGCGGCTCGCTGCCCGGTGCGACTAGGGAAAAGCGCAGCGGACGATACCGATCTTGGCTCTCCAAGCCGCCATATGTCAGCACTCCCGTCTGCGGGTCGCAGGTAGCACCGACAATAATGGCTTGCGGATTGCCTTTGGCTGCCACCGCGTCCGATGCGTGCAGCAAACCTGCCAGCGCTGCGGGGTACAAGATCGTATCGTCATTGAGCCATAAATAATAGTCGTAGTCTCGATTCTCATTCTGAGAGGCTACGCCAACGAGTGCCGCCGCAAAAGCCATGTGCATCCCGCGATTCCAAAAGAGACTGCCATCTCCCTGGAGGATGTTTACTTGGGGATAGGCGGCGGCAACTGCCGTGGTGGTGCCATCGGTACTCCCATCATCTACTAGGTACACGCTCAGCGATCGATCCTCGCCACCATCTTGACTAAATAGCGAGTCGAGGCTGTCGAGGGTTTTCTGCTTGCGGTTGTAGCAAGTCATCAGCACGGCAATAGTCGGATTTTGCATGAATTTTCCATGTTTTAGACTGAGTAGTCGGCGATCGCATTTACTAGTACTAGGCGGCACAAATTCAGTCACTATTCAGATTTTTCCATCTGTCTGGAAAAGGTGCTTCACTTTTCGCTCCCATCTCCCAACTCCCATCTCCCATCTCCCATCTCCCAACTCCCATCTCCCATCTCCCATCTCCCATCTCCCAACTCCCATCTCCCAACTCCCAACTCCCATCTCCCATCTCCCAACTCCCATCTCCCAACTCCCAACTCCCAACTCCCAACTCCCAACTCATTTTACGTTCTCGCTAGAATTGCCTGCTGGGAGAAAGATGGTGGAGCGGGAATAGTAGAGCTTCGATGTCGAGGCAATCATTCCAGCAGAACTGATACTGGAAGAACCCATGTTTTCGGTACCATTGGCAACTATCCCCAGGATCGGTAGCTGTGAGATTTTCAGCTCGCGAATTGCTTGAATCAGCGTAGAGCGTTGGGTCTTCCCTAGTTTAGCCACTAAGACAATGCCATCGACTTGAGAACCCACCCAACTGAGATCGGCAAAATTCATCGGTGGGGTGTCGTAAATCACCAGATCGAACTCTGTTTCAAATTCCTGCATCAAACTTTTGAGCTTGGTCGAT
>NZ_JANLWO010000427.1:0-4638 GCF_031364565.1 Chamaesiphon sp. OTE_20_metabat_361 | reverse complement strand
ACGGCGAGTACAATGGTAATGGTCAGTATCTAATGACTCACGCTCGATAGGTAAATTTGCTCGATCTAGCAATCCTAGATAAGCGTCTTAGATGCTGTTTGAAAAGTTTTATTTGTTACGATCGTAGACCTGAATCCCCCTGAATCTCCCTAAATCCCCCTTAAAAAGGGAGACTAAGATCCGGATCTGAGCAAGCTTTTTAAGGGGGTTTGGGGGATTTTCACCAATTTCGCTTCTAACTAGAGATAGTCAGCACATTTAGATTTTATTTTCTTGCTTATTCCTAACCTGTAAATAACTCACAGGCGATATATACCGATGACGATTGGACTGATTCTAATAACTTAGCCCAGCCCCAATCGTCGATTTGTTCGACACATGCTTGATATTTTTCGGCATCAGTGGGAATTAAAGCCGTTAACATTTCGATCGCGACTTGACTCAAGATTTCCGCGATCGCATTGGCACTTACCAGATCGCTACCTTTGACTAACTTACTCTTTTTGGCAACGATCTGACAGGCTTCCCTAATCGACTGTGCAGCGGCTTGTTTGGTAGTAATATCATTACTAGCCAATTGGGTAAAATAACGCTCGATCGAGTCCCACTCCGGTCGAAGATTGCGAATTAATAACTCTACCGTCCGCAGATAAATACCCAGATCGATAATTAAATCGGTAGCTTTTGCCTGTCTCGATAAGAATAGCCCACCAGCCAAAACTAATTGCGGACAGGTATAATTAAAAGCATCACCAACTTGTCCCCATTTTTGATATAAAGCTGCTGTGCTTAACTGCTGATAGTTGGGATTTATTTGCAATGATAGACTAACAGGGAAATAACTAGCAATCAGATCGCTCTCTGGTGGTTCGATTAGAATTTTAGTCCGGTTGTAGTTAGATTGGGTACCGATCTTTATCTTTTGAATTTCTAGTCGATCGAGAATTTTTTCACCATAAGTATGGGATTCGATCCCGATACTCATCGCTGCCAATAGTGCGAGCGGAGTGCTAGCGTCTGCGGCAATCGGCATCTCGATCCGTTGATATAATTCGCCAAACTGATTACCACCTTGGGTAAGCGCAATAAATGGAATTGAATAGTTATGTTTATCATCATCGGGGACGGGAAATTCATCGCCCCACATCGTAAATAATAATGGTGGACTCCAATATTCATTTTGCAGTTCTCTAGCGATCGATTGAATGGCGATCGGACACCAAGCAGTTTCTGGTAAATAGTTTTCTACCTGGGCGATCTCGACATCCCAACAATAAGCTAACAGCTCATCAGCGACTCCAAATGGGTACGGTAAGCCCGCCATTTGACCGATTTGGGTATTGACATCGATATAGAGATCGCGCTTGGGTAAAGCTTTTTTCATCTCGCGATCTTGGGTGGCAATGCGATCGAGTAATTCTTTACGCTGTTGAGATTTGAAAAACCACAGGGGATATAAGGAACCAATTGCAGTGGCAACAATTTGGATGTAGCGATCGCTATCGAGATAAATAATCCGTTGAATCAAAGACTCCCGATCTATACCTGTCAATTCTACTGCGGGTGGGTGGATACCCACCCACAAATCTTTAATTTGAGCGAGACTTTCCTGAGAACTAAAATTTTCCCAACCGCCATTAAGCGCGACTAATTGAATTGCATAGTCGCCCCACTGTTCGAGATAACGATCGTATTTACTATCCTTTTTACCGCGTCTAGCTTCTGGTTCGAGAGTTTTATGTCGATCGATCGCCATGTCTAAGAGTTTATTCAATCTTTGTAAGAGATTATTGGGCGCATCCAAACCATAAAAACTCCGACACTGATAGATCGAATTGAGCGGACTTTCCCCCTTATCTACCGACTTGCCACAACACCAGATTTCCCAGGCTTTTTTGCTCAAACCAACTACTGGCTCGCGATTAATTTCACCAGTAGGTGTGGCAAATAAACTACCTAGTTGCAGATCGGCTACCAATTGTTTCACCGGGTAGCGATGTTCTTTGCCGCCCATTTCTTGCAATTGTGCCAGCACTACCATCCACCGCAGGTGATCTGCGAGTAATTTGGGGATTTGCATCGACTGGCTGGTTTTGGTAGTGGCGATCGCGGATGGCTGGGGCATTGGAGTCAAGATGGTGTCGAGCAGTTATACTCGATCGAGTTGGTTGGAGGAATCTATCGCCATGATGAATGAAGATCTACATGTCTTTGTCTACGGTACTCTCAAGCCTGGGGAAGCTAATTTCGATCGCTATTGTGGCAATCGAGTCATTACCAGTCGGCGCGCCCATATTGAGGGGTGCCTGTACGATTTGCCCGCGTTGGGTTATCCGGGTGCAATTCATGGCAATAGTCAAGTACATGGATTTGTGCTCTCATTCGAGCGCCCGACAATATTAGCAGAATTAGACGAACTTGAAGACTTCCAGCCGCATCGAGATCCCGCCAAAAATGATTATAACCGCGAATCGATCGTGGCATATCTATCTGCCGTTGGTGCAACCTCTGCTTTGGAGAATCGCACGGCTAGCATCGTAGCTTGGGCTTATTTTATGAATCCCGAGCTGGTTCTACGCTGCGGCGGTATTTATCTTCCCGATGGCTGGTGGGTGGGAGATGGGAGGTAGGAGATGGGTGATGGGATTGGTTGCTGTCAAAACCTAATTGATATACTTCCAATCGGCAATGCCGAATTATGAGAGGTGCTTATCGTTTGTTATCGAATCTAGTCCGGTCGAGCTAAAAATGTTTAGAATCGAGTTACGCAAACTTTGTTTCAGGACAATCTCATGGCAGTCAAGCAACAATTTACCAGTTTTGAAGACGCGATCGCCAATAGCGAGCTACCGATTTTAGTTGATTTTTATGCGACTTGGTGTGGCCCATGTCAGATGATGTCCAAAATTTTGGAACAAGTCAATATCGAACTCAATGGGCAAGTGAGAATTATGAAGATCGATACCGATCGATATCCCCAAATCGCCTCTAGTCATCAGATTCAAGCTTTGCCAACTTTGGTAATGTTCAAAGGGGGGCAATCAGTCGATCGGATCGAAGGTGTCTTAACCGCCGAACAGTTGATCGATCGGATCGGTAAATTTTTATAGATTTTAGGCTGAGAAATTTCAGCTCAATTAAGTTTGGGAGCGATCGAGTGCCGTTCCCAACACCACTTTGATACTGACGTCACTTTAAGCCGATCGTCAATTCAGCCGACTGGCAAAACATCGGGCATCGAGCGCTTTCGATCGATAATAGGGCGATCGCTTCTTAACTACTGACATTTATGGACTCGCCACCAGCTATTAAAGCACCGCAACTGACCACGAGCGACTTAGAGCGACTATCTTACTTACGATCGATTAAACCTGCGAGATCTACTACTCCCAGATCTTCCTCACGCGGCGATCGGATTGCCGATGTTGTCACAGAGGTAGTCGGTTCGTGGAGGTTTATCATCATCCAAAGTTGTCTATTGACAGTGTGGATCGTGCTAAATGTGCTTGCTGTGCTGGGACAATGGGATCCATATCCGTTTATCTTACTCAACCTAGCCTTGAGCTTTCAGGCGGCTTATGCAACACCGTTTATTTTGATGAGTCAAAATCGCCAGTCAGAAATAGATCGAGAGCGCGCACAACAGGATTTGGACTGCGATGTCAAAGCTGAAATGGAGATCGAATTACTTCACGAAAAACTAGATTTACTCAGAGATCGCGAAATAGCCGAGCTACATCGATTGATTCAAGCTCAGTCTGAGACAATTGCCCAGATCGAACGACTGCTGTCGAGACAGCTCGATAATTGAAGCTCGCGAGCAGGCTTACACTTGTGGCGATTTAGCAGTTGTTTTACGGGCGCGCTTAGGTTTAGGCTCGATCGCTTCGAGGGCATTGGGAGGCTTGGGAGTGGCTGGGAGCGATTTGGGCGCGGTTTTGGTGCGTTTGGGTTTAGGTTCGAGCGCGTCGAGCTGCGCGGGCGCGACATTGTGAAATTCTGGAGTAGAGATTAGGGGCACTGCGGCGGCGATCGTTGGATCTGGTGTGGCGATCTCTTGGATCGTGACTTGTTGGGTGGGCACGAAGGCAAATCTCGATCGAGGATTAGCCGCGACAGCAAGTACCATTCCTAAGATTAAATAAACTGGAAATGGGAGATCGATCGCGCTAATAGATTGAAACAATCGAGCACTCGCTAACAGAATGAAGAAGACGGCAATCCAAAATTGAGCCATAGATTTAGGATTTAGAGTGACTGAATATTTAGATCGCTATCGGTCTTTACTATGTGTCAGGGGAAAATTGAGGCGTCAATCGAGCGATCGAGAGATACGTTCTGTAGACGATATCCGAATCAATCTCAATTGTCAAGGGTGGAAAAACGGACATAACTTAGTCACAAAAAGCAGTCGTCTATCTATAAAAATATCGTATTTATAACATTCATGAATTTTCAATAAAGGTGATAAGCTATTAGGCGACGAGTTAGGAAACCTTAACTTTGGCAATTGTCGAAATAACCCCCGATTTTTCCAGTTTAACTACAACGGATCGACTACTTGAGTCGATCGCTCAAAGTCCAGATGGTGTCACAATTAAGGAGTTAGCTGATACTTTAAACCGTCCGATCTCGATG
>NZ_JANLWO010000413.1:0-11361 GCF_031364565.1 Chamaesiphon sp. OTE_20_metabat_361 | reverse complement strand
AAATAATGGCAAGCTGACAATTAATCAGGTGCCGCGCAGTTTGGATGAGATTAATGGCTATATTAATGTATCCGATCGCGAAGTTAAGTTCAATAATGTCACTACTAAATACGATCGGGTAGCTGGGGTAGTTAATGGTAATCTCAATTATACGACTGGTTATCAATTAAGTGCTCGGACTGCCCCGGTTGCCTTGCCAGATCTAGCTAAAAGTATCGATCTCAAATCGCCATTTCCGCTAGCAGGTGCGGCTGTCGCTCAGTTGCAATTGACGGGCAAATTAGACCAGCCGATTTTTTCGGGACAGTTTAATAATACCCAACTCACTCAAGTCGATCGCGTCCAAATCGATCGGGTCAATGGTAACTTTAAACTAGCAGACAATCGGATGGCGATCGATGCGATCGCTCAACCGAAACTCGGTGGTAAAATAACCACTCAAGGCGAGATTAAATTTTTAAAAACCCCGGAAACTAACTTCCAAGTCCAGGGCGAGGGGCTTCAGGGAGACGCCCTGAGTCGGCTGTACGGTGCTAAATTACCCGCAGGGGTACGAATCGGTAATACTGCGGTACGCGGCACGATCGGGGGCACTGGAGCCAATATCTACACCAATCTGAAGGTAAGCGCACCCCAAGCAACTTATCCAGTGAGTGCCGATCTTACAGTTACGCCGCAGGGGCTAACACTTGTCAAAGGCGCGACGCTAGCGGTTGCTGGGGGCAAGGTACAGGCGACGGGGGAAGTATCTAAGACTAACTGGCGGCTAAATTTACAACCGCAGAATTTAGACACTCAGCAATTAGCCGAAATTGGTGGTTTAAAGTTAGCAGCTAATTATCGCGGTAAATTAGCTGGTAATATTCAGGCGGCGGGCTTAAATGCGGATCTGGGCATCGAACGGGTTCAAGCGCAAGGGCAGTTAAATTTACAATTACCAGCCGGACGAGTGACAGCCGATCGGATTAAGATCGATCGAGGTATTTGGCAAGCTAATCTCAGTAGTAAGGCGATCGATCTCGCTCAAATTCAACCGAGTAATAGTGGATCGGTACTCCCATCAACCGCACCTAAAAGTCAGCTACCCGCCGGGATTGCCAGCGGTAATTTTCAAGTTAGTGGTAATAATTTAACTAAAATTAGTCCGACAACGATCGCGGCGCAAGGACGCGGCAATATTAAATTTAAAGCTGGTGAAATTCAGTCAGAAAATCTTACGCTGAACAATGGTGATTGGCAGGGTGTTTTTACGACTAAAAATCTTCAGCTAGCTGAATTCAATTCGCAAGTTGGCGGACGCCTCAGCGGTACGGCTAACCTCGCAGGTAATCTCAAATCTACTGCACCCGAATCGATTCGGGGTACGGGTGCAGGCAGTATCGATCTTCCCCAAGGTCGAGTTGTCGGCAGTAACTTACAACTCGATCGCGGTAAATGGCAGGGAAACTTCCAATCTGCGGGGCTAGTTCTGGGTGGGTTGGCTCCAGAAATTCCGCTGAAGTTTAGAGCGGCAAAACTCGACGGTAATCTGCAAGTTGCCGGGAATCTCAAACAGCTCAAACCTGAAAATTTGCGGATTGCGGGTGATGGTAGATTAAGTTTGGCTGGTGGTAATATTATCGCCCGTCAACTACAAATCGATGCGGGAAAATGGCGCGGTAATTTTGGAATCGATCGGCTTCAATTAGGTAGTGTTACTAACATAGTTACTACGGCATTAGCACCAGCTCGATTGACTGGGAATTTTGCGGCGGCGGGGGAGTTAACTAAATTTAATCTCGACCGTTTGCAGGTAGCTGGAAATGGCAATTTAAGTCTCGCTGATAGTAACATTCGCGCTACAGATCTCAAATTAGCTGATGGCAATTGGTCGGGCAATTTGGCGATCGCAAATCTGAAGTTAGGGACGATTAATAACCAATTAGTACCCCAACTGCAAACGAGTAAAGTTAGTGGTAATTTTAGTGTTGCTGGCAATGTCAATAAATTAACACCAGCCGCAATTCAAGCTAGTGGCAATGGTAAATTACAGCTCGCTAATGGTGGTGAGATCGGAGCGAATAATTTAAAAGTTGCGGCGGGAGCATGGCAAAGCGATTTATCAGTACGTGGCTTAAAACTCGGCACATTAAATCAAAATATACCTGCTCAAATTCAGACAGGTTTATTAGTTGGTAACTTTCAAGCAAGTGGTAACTTGAATACGCCAGAATTAGAACGAGTTCGGGCTAGTGGCAATGGCAAAATTAGCAGTATTCTCGGTGGGAATGTCCGCGTTAATAATCTCAGTCTCGATCGGGGTAAATGGCAAGGTAACATCATCGCCGATCGGTTGAATATTAGTAAGCTAGCAACATACATACCTGCCAATGTCCCTAAATTCGATCGCCTAGCCGGACAGCTTACTGGTGACTGGCAAGTCGGTGGCAGCCTGCAAAGTAATAATCTTGCCAATCTCCAAATAGTAGGATCGACAACATTAACTAATCTCCAAGTCGGTACTTTAAAATTCGATCCGAATTTAGTGGGGAATATTCAAGCAAATCCCGGACAAGGAGTAGATATCGCCTTCACTGGTAAAACCGATAGACTGGCACTATCACTCGATCGCAATTTGCAACCCCAAAGCTTCGATCTCAAGCAACAAGAGACGATCGCGACAGGCACCGTAGTAGACAAGAAACTCAGTCTCAATGTAACTGGTTTACCGATCTCTTTAATCCAGCCGTGGATTCCGAAAAATACCGGACTGCAAGCATATCGCTTCGATGGCATTGCCGCAGGTAATTTAGAAGTAGACTTGGCTAATTATGGCGTTACTGGTAGCCAAATCGCCGTCATCAATCCGATCTTCGGTGCTTTTCAAGGAGATCGACTGCTGGCTAACTTCCGCTATGCCAACGGACAATTGACACTCAACAATGAAATCCAACGCGGTGCCTACACCTACCAGATCGCTGCCAGCCTGACTCCTGGCACGACGAACCCCACCTTCCAAGCCAAATTGCAAGTCCCCAAAGGCAACATCGAAGACGTGCGGAACTTACTCCAAATCTTTAGTACCAAGGATGTCTATACGCCCTTCGCCCAGCGCAAATACGGCACCGCCGCCGATTTGGGCACCGAAACCGCTAGACTAATCGATCGACCCCAATCGCTCGATAAAGAATTGCGGCGGCTCTCCGAACTCAGACAGTGGCTAAATCGTCAAGCAGATCGCCAGCAGCAAGAAAATATGCTGCCCGATGTGGGCAACCTTCAGGGCGATTTTAGCGGCGAGATCGCGATCGCCAATAGCCCAAAAACAGGCATTACCAGCGATTTTAATAGTGCTGGCTCTAACTGGCAACTCGAACGCTACACCCTCGATCGGATCGTTGCTACTGGCAACTGGCGCAATGGTAAACTACATTTCGAGCCACTCAACCTGACAGTTGAAGACAGCCAAATTGCGATCGTCGGCGATTTTGGAGCCGATAATCAAAACGCCAAAGTCAATATCCAAAACTTCCCCGTTAAGTCCCTTACTAGCCTCGTCGAGCTGCCCGTAGACATCACAGGCGGAATTAACCTCACGGCACAAATCCAGGGCACTCTAGCCAATCCTCGCGCCAGTGGCGAAGTCTCCCTCCAAAACGGTCAACTCAATACCACCAAGCTCCAAGATGTCAGCGGTAATTTTAACTACAACGATGGAAGACTCAGTTTTGATAGTGATGCCACCTTTGCCAATAGTCCGCTGGTCGATCGAGCAGATCGGATTAAGATAACAGGCAGTATTCCCTATCAACTTCCCTTCGCCCTCACTCCCCCAGCGAGTAACGATCTCACAATCGATTTGAGCCTCCAAAATCAGGGCTTACAGATCCTCGATGTCTTCAGCAAACAACAACTGCAATGGCTGGACGGACAGGGAAAAATCGCCCTCAAAATCGACGGTAAAATGAAACCCGAAGGCGGATTTGAAAGCCTCTCCGCCAGCGGTACGGCAAATATTACCAAAGGACGAATTAAAAGTGTCGCCCTGCCCGAACCACTGACAGATATTAATGGCGATATTGTCTTTGATTTCGATCGAATTGACGTGCAAAAATTAACTGGTAAATTCAATCGCGGACAAGTGAACGTCGCTGGCATCATCCCGATTTCTGACTCATTCTCGATCGATCCGAGCAAACAGCTATCCGTCCAAATGAATGGGATTGCCGTCGATCTCAAAGACAAATACAAAGGCGATGTCAATGGGAATCTCATCGTCCTCGGTACCGCTCTCAACCCGATTTTGACTGGCGATGTCCAACTCAGTAACGGGCAAGTTTTCTTACCCGACTCCTCTAGCCAGACTACTTCGACCATTTTGGGCGTCCAGCCAGTCATCGCAGAAGTACCTAACCCCAATGCCACCCAGCTTCGCAACCTCCACCTCACCCTCGGCGATAACCTCCAAATTACCCGCGCGCCAATTTTAAACTTTATTGCCACTGGCAAAATCGACCTCGACGGCACCGTAGACAACCCTCTGCCCTTCGGACAAGTTCAACTCCAAAAAGGCTCGGTTAACCTGTTTACGACCCAATTTCGCCTAGCTAGCGGCCCCCAAACCGCCGACTTCTTCCCCACACTCGGCACCGATCCCGTCTTGAATTTACGCTTGTTTGCCAGAACCCTCGAAAGTGCTTCCGCTGGTTTGGCGCAACGCAGCCTCACCGCCCGGACTGCCAATGGCGAAATCAATCAACCCGCCGACTTCTACACCACCAGTTTGGGTTCGGTGCAAACCGTCCAAGTCGAAGCTCGCGTCGCGGGACTCGCCAGTCAACTCACCCAACGACTCGAACTCACCAGCACTCCCGCCCGCAGCCAGCCAGAAATCGTCCTCCTCCTCGGTGGTGCGCTCGCCGAACGCCTGACATCGGGCGGCGACATCGGACTGGGGGTAATCAGCCTCGCTAGTTCCAATCTCCTCAATACTCTTCAGGAGCGAATCGGGGATGTCTTGAGCTTGAGTGATTTTCGACTCTTTCCCACGATTACCAAAGACTCGAAATCTAATGCTAATTCTACTTTTGGGATTGCGGCGGAAATCGGTACTGAAATTACGCCCAGAGTCTCTGCTTCAGTGTTCAAAATTCTTACCAATAATGAGTCACCTTATTACAGCCTCCGCTACCGCGTTAGCGACCAAATATTACTGCGCGGCTCCACCAATCTCTTCGGTGAAAATCGCGCGATTGTCGAATTCGAGCAAAGATTTTAAGTAGTGGATAGTGGATAGTGAATAGATCGTAGAAACCCAACCCACTCACCAATAGCTGCGTGTGTTGGGTTTTATTCTTCTGCTTGGTGCGCTCAATCTGGAGGAAACCTCCAGAGCGCGCATCCGCAACCCAACCTACCGATTTAATGACTCTTTGGCCAAGTGACATAAAAAGTTGTCCCCTCGCCCAAACCCGATTCTAGCCGAATGGTGCCTTCCTCCGCTTCGACGATCTTTTTGACGATCGCCAACCCAATGCCCGTACTATCGCTATTCTCCTTAACCTTGAGAGTTTGGAAGATCTCAAAGACTTTGGCG
Source organism: Chamaesiphon sp. OTE_20_metabat_361 (assembly GCF_031364565.1). NCBI lineage: Bacteria > Bacillati > Cyanobacteriota > Cyanophyceae > Gomontiellales > Chamaesiphonaceae > Chamaesiphon > Chamaesiphon sp. OTE_20_metabat_361. Next base: position 5,786 of record NZ_JANLWO010000413.1, on the reverse strand, counting down.
TGATTTTCGGGGGCGATACCGGGGCCATCATCTTTGAGGATAAATTCATGGTAGTCGGGATGTTCGATCGCCGAAATATTTAGATTTCCGGTGACAGAAGTATGGTGTTTGATGGCGTTGCTAATGAGGTTGGTCAAGACTTGACTCAAAAATACCCGCTTGGTCATAAGGGTTGGTAGCGGTGGCTGAATGTCGATCTTAAAGCCCTTTGGCGGGGCGAGAGAGTCGATAATCTCGCTCAGGAGTTCGGCGAGGTCAAAGGTTTCTAACCGCGCTTCTTGCCGCCCTGCGCGGGCGTACAGCAACAAGCTATCAATCATTGACTCCATTCGTTTGACGCGGGTGCGGAGGAGCCGAAACTGTTGCTGGCTGGCTGGTGGCAACCGATCTTCTAAATCCTCTTCAATCCAGACTGACAAGTTAGAAATCGCCCGTAAGGGAGCTTTGAGATCGTGAGAGACGGTATGGACGAAACTGTCTAGCTCCTGGTTGCGATCGGCTAGGGCTACTTCGGCGAGTTTGCGATCGGTAATATCATGTCCGATGCCGACGATCCCCAAAACATTGCCATTTACGTCGCGCAGTGGGGCTTTGGTGGAAAGGAAAGTCCGCACATTTCCGCCGATGACGATCGATTCTTCAAACACTGCGGGGACACCCGATGCGATGATGGATAGATCGTTAGCGCGAATTGCTGCGGCTGCTGCATTGTCTTGGAGCACGAAAAAGTCGTCCTTGCCCAGTAGTTCGGCGACTGGCTTACCAAAGTAGTTGGACATCGTAGGATTGCCGAATAACAATCGCCCCGCTCTGTCCTTGGCGAAAATGGCATCTATTGAATAATCGCCGATCGCATTTAGCAATGTCATCGTCTCGTGCAGTTTGGCTTCGGCAAGTTTGCGCTCGGTAATCTCCGCGACAAAAATCGTCAGGCTACTCGGTGACGGATAAATGCGGTGTTCGTACCACCGCTGCCAAGCAGGGTAAAAGTTTTCAAACTGATTGGGAGTGCGATCGCGGATTGCCTGATGAAAATGTCCGTACACCTCAGTCTCGACGGATGGGGGAAACAACTCCCAAATATTGCCACCCAGGAGTTGTGCGCGGGACATTGCCATCATCTCGCAAAAGCGATCGTTGACATAGGTAAAGCACCAATCGCGATCGAGTACATAGAAGCCATCCCGAATACTCGTTAAAATGCTTTCAAATTGCGCTTTGGCTGTTTCGGCTTCCAGTCGTAAGGCTTGCTCCCGCAGCGTCGCTTCCCGGCGCATTTGGGCTAGTTTCAATGTTACCTCCACGCGCACTCGCAGTTCGCGGGCAGAAAAGGGCTTAGTAATATAATCATCAGCTCCGGCTGCTAGTCCTTCCAGCCGAGCCTCTTCCCCCGCTCTAGCCGACAGCAAGATAATCGGGATTTCTCTGGTTTGCGGGTCGCTGCGGATTGCTCTCAACAAGCTCAGTCCATCGAGGTTGGGCATCATGATATCTGCCAAGACCAAATCGGGGATCTGGTGGCGGATTGCGGCTAGTGCCTCGACTCCATCGGCTACTGCTACTACTTTGTACTGCGGACTCAGCAGCCGCAGCAAGTAATCGCGCAGATCGGCGTTGTCGTCTGCCATGAGAATTCTGGCAGTGCGATCGGGTTGACGATCGAGGACGGGTAAAATTGAAGACTGGACGATTAGATCGGGACTCAAATCGGCTATTCGGGTAGTATCCAACGACACCCAGCTTGCAGCTTCTTCGACAAAACCGTTTGCGCCGATTGCCGTAGAGATGAGAGTGCGAGTCGCACCGATCCGATCTGGGGGTAGATGAGCCGTCCCGGTGGGAATGGTAATGGTGAAACAAGTACCCGCACCTTCGACGCTGGTGACAGCGATCGAGCCTTGATGCAGCTCGACTAACCTTTTGACAAAGGCTAGCCCGATCCCCGAACCTTCATACGTGCGCGATCGGGTGCCACTGACGCGATAAAATCGCTGGAATAGTCGCGGTAGTTCGGCGGTGGGAATGCCTACTCCAGTATCGCGGACGCTCAATTCTACTGCATCCCCCACAGCTTGCAACCGCACGGCGATCGTACCGGAAAATGTAAACTTGAAGGCATTGGAAATCAGATTGAAGACGATCTTTTCCCACATCTGGCGATCGACGTACACGGGTACCGACAGAGGCGGACAGTCGATTTCTAGCTCCACCCCAGCCCGCTCGACGAGCGATCGAAACATACTCGCCAGCTCGACGGTATAAGTAGCCAAATCCGTTGGCTCGTAAGATGCCTGAATCCGCCCAGCTTCAATCCGTGCGAAATCTAGCAGCGTATTGACCAGCTTTTGGAGGCGGATGCCGTTGCGCTGGATCAGTTGGAGCTGTGCTAGCTCGGCAGGTTGGATGCGATCGGTTAATGAATGTGACAGCTCCTCTAACGGGCCGAGCATCAACGTTAGCGGCGTGCGAAATTCGTGGCTGACATTACTAAAAAATACTGTTTTAGCCCGATCTATTTCGGCTAGAGCGATGGTGCGTTTGCGTCCTTCCTCAAGCGATCGAGCGGTGGCGATGGCTGTAGCCAAATGTCCGGCTACTAGCTCACAGAAATCCTGATAATCTCGATCGAATACCCGACGCGGACTTACGCCCACCACACAGATGTGTGCCAACCCTGCTTGTGCCGATCGAGTGACTAGCATCGTCACCGCAGTTGTGGGGATGAGCGCGAGGGATTGGTTAGACCAATCGATCCGTTCGCGTAGCGTCCGCTTTGCGGAATCGGTCAGATCGAATAGTTGGGATTTACCAGTTTCCAGAACTTGCCTAAAACAACGGCTCAAATCCGTATCTGCCTCAGCGCAATTGACTTCGATCGGGCTGATTTCCGTCCCTAGTGTCACTCCCGTTGCCACAGTTAAGCTCGCTTGCCCAGTTATGGGATCGACTGAATAGAGCAGCACAAACGGCAGATCGTCAGGATTTTTAGCCAGCACCGCAGTACTTGCTTTACACGCGGCTGTAACCGTTATCAGTCCTGCCGTCTGGGCGGCAAGTTCGCTCAAGGTGCCCAAGCGACGTTCGCCCAGAACCCGCTTAGTCGTCTCTGTCACAGCCGTAAAGATGCCACCCACATTCCCCGTTTCATCCAAAATCGGACTATGGGAAAATGTGAAGTAACATTCTTCCAGATATCCATTGCGATCGAGCAACAACAACCCATCATCACACCACGTTGCCTCGCCCTGCGTCAATACGCCGTCCAGCATCGGCCCGATTTCCTGCCAAATTTCCCACCAGCACTCTCGTCCGCGCTGTCCGAGTGCGTAAGGATGTTTGCTCGTTCCCAACATCGGACGGTAAGCATCGTTATAGAGCATCACCATCTCCTGCCCCCAAAAAATCAGCATCGGAAAGCGAGATTGTAGACAAATGCTCACTGATGTGCATAAGCTTGGCGGCCAAGTCTCCACCGCACCCAGTGGGGTTTGCGACCAGTCGAGGGCGCGCATTTGGGTGGCGAGTTCGCTATCGCCTGGAAAAAATTGTGTCAGTTGGCGATCGCTCACAGCAGCGGTGTTGACGGAATTCGATAAGTTTAGCTCGTTTTGCATACGGCGATCCATCAGAGGATGTTTGGAAATACGGACAATATAGATCGGACAGTATCTGATTGTAACAAAATTGTGTTAGGGTCAAGAATCCTCCAAGATCGATCGATAGTAATGTTACGATTTAGTTATCGATCGACGACTATCATCTGCTATGTCTGCACGCGATATTTTTCATAATGTAGTAAAAACTGCCTTACAACATGATGGTTGGACGAGTACTTGGCTATTCCATTAAGTACCTATGATTCTTTCTTTCAACTTCCATTTGTCCAAGCCACGATTCAACAACATCAACTCAAACTAGCAGTTTATGAGCCGGAAGCTGAGGAGATTGTCAAATGGCAGAATTAACTGAATATCAAACTAAAATCCAAGATTTACTTACTGAATTGGCTGCTTATGGTTCTAGCGATCGTGAAGTTGAATCGCAGTTAGTCTTCGATCTAGAGCGAAATCATTATCAATTACTACATGTAGGTTGGCGGAATAAGCACCGCATCTATGGTTGTGTGGTGCATCTAGATATTAAAGATGGCAAAATCTGGATTCAACACAATGGCACCGAATTTGATATTGCTGTCAAACTTGCAGAGATGGGTATTGATAAGCAAAATATCGTGAATGGATTCCATTCGATCTACATGCGACAGTTTACAGAATTTGCTGTTGGCTGACAAAACTACTACTATATAGCAATCCTAAATCATCTTCTTATTTATTAATACTTAAATACTAATAAATTTAACCGCAGAGGCGCAGAGGTCGCAAAGGTAAGAATAAGAGGGTTAAGCTTCTCATTTAGGATCGCTATATAGTCTTTGTCAGTCAGAAATTGTAAATTTTAGCTTTGGCCCATTGAAGGTGATGACATAACGATTGAGAATATTTCTACCAATAATCACTTCACCATTCAAAATATCATCAGGAATGGCAAGTACTCTGGCACGAAAATACGTTTTATTATCAAAACTTGCTTGAATTAGAAAATAAGTTCCTGTAGTTATCTGACCCAAGCCTCTAAAAAGTAGCAGAATCTCTAGTTTTTAATGCTGTTAACTGGCAGCGATCTAGGTACAAATGCGAACAGGATAGCATCAGGTCGCTGCTGATAAAATTCGGTGTCACAAATACGATCTAACAAAACATTTTCATCTTCATCCGAATCAATGACTAAACCATTTTCAAACACGACATATCGACCAGCATAATTTTTTATTAATTCTGGCAGATGGCGGTCGAATAGTTTTTCTTGCTCCTTCAAGTAATCATAGGCTTGAGGATTCCAAAAGGAATCTTTAATGCTGTAAGTCAAAGGTTCACCTTGACGATTTAAGGTATGAACGATTTCTTCATCATTTACTCGATCGACATTTTTAGCCAAATCTTCATTTTTAATAGCAGCAGAAGTCATAAGTAATCAGCTCCATTCGCAGAAAATAATTTTGGAAGTCGGGGATGTGTCTTCTAACCAGGACTTTTTGGCCAAGTCACATAAAAAGTTGTCCCCTGTCCCAAACTCGACTTTAACCGAATCGTACCCTGCTCGGTTTCGACGATCTTTTTGACGATCGCCAACCCAATGCCCGTACTATCACTACTGTCCTTAACTTTGAGAGTTGTAAAGATCGCAAAGACTTTTTCGTGATGTTCGGGAGCGATGCCTGGGCCGTCATCTTCGATGATAAATTCATGGCAGTCGGGATGTTCGATCGCCCAAATGTGCAGATTTCCGGTGACAGAATTATGATGTTTGATGGCGTTGCTAATTAAGTTGGTTAAGACTTGGCTCAAAAATACGCGCTTGGTCGTAAGCGTTGGTAGCAGTGGCTGAATGTCGATTCTAAAGCCTTCTGGCGGGGCAATAGAGTCAATAATCTCGTTCAGGAGTTCGGCGAGGTCGAAGGTTTCTAATCGCGCTTCTTGCCGCCCTGCGCGAGCGTACAGTAGCAGAGAGTCAATCATCGACTCCATCCGCTTGACGCGGGTGCGGAGAAGAGCGAACTGTTGCCCAGAGTCTGGTGGCAACTTACCTTCTAAATCTTCTTCGATCCAGACTGACAGGTTAGAAATCGCGCGTAAGGGAGCCTTGAGATCGTGAGAGACGGTATAGGCGAAGCTGTCTAGCTCCTTATTTCGTTCGGCGAGAGCGGCTTCGGCTTCTTGCAGCTCGGT
>NZ_JANLWO010000339.1:0-6921 GCF_031364565.1 Chamaesiphon sp. OTE_20_metabat_361 | reverse complement strand
CCAAACCCGCGCGATACCAGTACGATAGAGTTGGAAATCACTCATAGAAGAGTGGGCGAATACTGAGTTTGGCAATCATCTCATCGTACTCGATCGAGCAGGAACCGCACCTAAAATCGAAGGGATTAGTTATTATCAGATTCCGACTTATGACTATAATAACACCGATGCCGATCGCGAGATGTTGCAGCAGGTATGTAACGATCTAGGTGCAGAGTTATTTATCTCTACTTATTACACTACGCCACTTGAGACTCCTTCGGTATTTATGGGATATGACATGATTCCTGAAGTGGCTGGTGCCGATCTCAACCAACCGATGTGGCGAGAAAAACAACGGGGCATCAACCATGCTTCAGCGTTTTTAACCATTTCCGAACACACTGCTCAAGATTTAGTTAAGTACTATCCAGAAATAGAGCCATCAACGATTACTACCGCTCTTTGCGGCGCTCAACCTGTATTTAAACCTGCAAAAGCAGCGGAAATCGAATCATTCCGCACTCAATATGAAATTACTAAGCCTTACTTCTTATTAGTAGGTGCTGGTGGTGGTTATAAAAATACAATATTGTTCTGGCAAGGATTCGCTAACTTAGCAAATAATAGCGATTTTGATGTCGTTTGTACTGGTGCAGCCGGAATTGATGCGAAGGAGTATGCTATCTATGCGCCCGGTAGTAAAGTTCACTGTCTTCAGTTAGACGATCGCAATCTCAATCTAGCATATGCTGGGGCGATTGCCTTGGTATATCCTTCTAAATATGAGGGTTTTGGATTGCCAATTGTCGAGGCTTTAGCTTCTGGTTGTCCGGTAATTACCTGTCATAATGCTTCGATTCCAGAAGTTGCAGGGACAGCGGCAATTTATATCGATGATACGAGTATCGAGGATATGACTAACGCTCTAGCAAACGTTCAACAGTCGGAAGTTCGAGCATCTCTAATTGCATCTGGTTTAATTCAAGCTCAAAAATTCTCTTGGTCGAGAATGGCTCAAATTGTTGAGTCTGTATTGTTGGCGCAAACTCTAAGCCATCTTCAATTTAGCACCCAAAATCTTGTTATTTTCCCTGATTGGTCGGCGGATGAGGAAGAATTAGGCGAAGAATTGAGTCAGGTTTGCGATCGACTTACTCAACATCCCGATACAGGTCAGATCGCGCTAATAATTGATACTAGTAACGGTGTCGATCCAGAGGCTGCGAATATGATGATCTCCAGTGTTGCGATGAATTTGATGATGAGTGAGGGCATCGATATTACTGACTCTATTGCTATATCTCTAACTGGAGACTTAGCACCAATTCAGTGGCAATCGCTCTTACCCAAGCTGCAAGGACGAATCAAATTAGAGCTGGAAGATACTCGATCGATTGAGTCATCTGGTGCGAATATAATTAGTGAAATTCAGTTGGCTTCGCCGATTTTGACATTGGTCTAAGTTAGATACTTAGTAAGAATATCCGATCCTAATTCGGCTTTATCCACACATTGCCGATCGATCGACTGTCCCGTGATACATCGCCAATGACAATCGAATAAATCTAGCCGTCCAACGCCGATGCTTGCTAGTGCGGGGATAGCGGGAAAGGGGAATAATCGATCGAAGATTATTCCCTTTTCTGATTGGCTAAATTGCAGTAGATAAGTGGCGGGTGGTGCGGTTAGCTGGGTGAGTAATTGGCAGCTAAACTGATGCAGTCGTTGCTGCTCGCTAGCTTCAAGATCGATCGGTTGCCGATAATCATCGCCACTTGTACCGATAATCTCCGCATAAATTGGGTCTTGAGCCGTCCAAATTATTGGCAACCACAAATTTCCACCATCGCCGACTTTTACACCTGTTGTTGTGGCTGCTAGGTCGCGGAGCCGATCGATCTCCTGACACGATCGACCGATCGATTGTCCCCAAAACTCAAACGTTGGGGGAAGATCGAGTGTCATCGGACAATAAATCGCCTTGGCACTGGCGACGGCAGGTAATTCCGCCACGGTTGTGAACTGCACTGATTCGACGATTTCACCGATCGATCTTAACATTGCCACACCCAGCCTTTGACTGGCTGGCGTCTCATCCAAAATCACGACGATTTTAGACATGACTGAGGACAGTCATCGGCTGGGGAGATGGTTGGCGCTCGATATTGGGTAAGTCTAATTTGAGATCTGGTGGTTGCTGCTGGAGATCGATTCCTCTAGTGGCAATCCGATCTGTGACGTTGACTAATTCTGCTTGCAGTTGGCGATTTTCACTCTGCAAGGACATGATTTTGGTTTTAATCGGTGCCAATCGCTCGGCAAATTTGCGAGTATAAACCTTGGGTAATTCCCGAATTACTTGCTCCAACATTTTACTGCGCTCAGTGAGTTCGCCGATCGTGTGGCGCAGTTCTTGGATTTCCCCATCCCGGCGTTGCAGTTGCTCTTGATAAAAATGAACCTGATGTTCGACGCCTTGGAGTTGTTCGCGCAGCAACCTAACTTCGGCGCGATAATCTCCCGCTACCTCTGGTCTGGGTGCATAGGGGGTGTTATCTTTGACTAGCCGGAATAGTTCTTGAGATAGTTGCTGAACGAGTTGGTCGCGGGTGTTCAGTTCTTCACGAAACCGAGCGACTTCGGCTTTTAAGGCTGCGATATTAGTGGGTTGAGTCTTATTCACGGGGGATTACCACAGTAATTTTTCAGTTGATGGACAGTCAAAGTCTTGCGCTCGGAAGCATTCAATCGATCTTACCGCTTTTAGCCTTGCGATTTCATGCTCGATCGACTTGCCAATGTTGTTAGTCAACATTTTGGTGATGGAAATACCATGACTGTATCAGTTTGTTCGGGTTGTCGCAACAGGTTAGGGGATAGTAGATGCGTAGGTTGGCTAGACTTCGGTTTGATGGGCTTACCCCCCAACCCCCCTTATCAAGCTACGGTGTACACACAAGTCTGCTGGGCTTCGTTTCTAGAGCTAAATCCCCCAACCCCCTTTCCAAGGGGGCTTTAAAGTCCCCCTTTCCAAGGGGGATTTAGGGGGATTTCTAGGGTTTTCGCTTCGCTCCAGACTTGTGTATACACCGTAGCCCTTATCAATGGGGGCTTTCGCTCCCTCCCCTTTATAAGGGGAGGGCTGGGGTGGGGTAATGGTCTACGCAGCAACTCAGCATCTCCCAAACTGGTGGAAGGGTTGGGACTCAATCAAAGTGGATTGCTTGACACGAGATTACAATCCATTTAATCTGTGTGTAGTAAAAACATACCCCGATTCCCATCATGTCAGCATTCACCAACAGTTTCGCTAGTTCATTACTAGCCTCCAGTATTTTGATTTCGGGGGGGGGTAATACCAGTCCTGGCGCAGTATAGCTGTCCTCCACGCGAAATTCAATCTGTCGATGAACAAGGTGACTTTAAGTTCGAGTTGCAAGGATGTCAACGTCAAGGCAAAAAAGTAATTTGTCAAGCATGGGTAACTGCAAACAAAGATGGTCAAATAACGTATTTAGCTGGTAATGACTACACTAGATTAATTGATACATCAGGAACGCAATACGTACCTTCCTCAGTTCAAGGTGCCAATCAGACGACTGTAAGTGGAATGAATATTTCTTTGGTCAAAGGTATACCAATGAAGATATCAGCTACTTTTGCAGATATACCAACTTTGGTTCAAGACATTGCTTTGTTTGAAGTGAATATCAATTATGGTAAAGGTCAATTCCGTAATATCAAAATCACAGAGTCGAAGATAGGCACTTCTCCAGCTCCCATCAAGAAAAAGAAATAATGTAATCGATAATCTCTGTAGGGGTAATGCCTCCTGCTTACCCCGCATCGATGAGGGTACCCACAAGGGGCACCCCTACAGGTTAATTGTGCGATCGAGGCAGAATACATCCGATCGAGCCACCCACTTTGCCAACTCCGCAACGATTCGAGATCCCGGCTTATGATAGTGTTAGGACAGCAATATCAGCGAGTGAGTAGGTAGCCAACGATGAGCGCAGGTAGTAACAGTACGCATCAAATCAAGTTCGGGACTGATGGATGGCGGGGAATTATCGCCGAAGATTTTACCTTTGCAAATGTATGTAAGGTAACACGCGCGATCGCCGCATACCTCAGCACGGCTTACAGTCAGGATCGTCCGGTGTTAGTTGCTTACGATCCGCGATTTTTGGCAGATAAATTTGCCCAGACTGCGGCAGAAATTTTAGCAGATTTGGGTTGGACGGTAAAAATAGTCGATCGCGATTGTCCGACGCCAGTAATTGCATTCAACGCTCGGCATCTCAACTCGGCTGGTGCGCTGATGTTCACCGCTAGTCACAATCCCGCCGCTTATTGTGGGATTAAGTATATCCCCGATTATGCGGGGCCAGCAACTCTGGCGATTACGGATACGATCGTCGCTAATCTAGAAGGTGCTAGCGATGCACCACCAGAAAAGAAGAATAGTGGCAAGATTAGCACTTTCGATCCGCAACCTGAATATTTCAAATTTATCTATACCCTGTTAGATGTCGAGCGGATTCGCTCGGCGAAGCTGAAGGTCAAATTCGATGCGATGTATTCCACCTCGCGCGGATATTTGGATAAAGTCTTGCTCCATTGTGGCTGCGAGACTGAAACCTTCCATATGCAGCGGGATGTATTATTCGGCGGTGGAATGCCAGAACCCAAAGCGGAACTACTCGGCGAACTGATTGCCGCAGTTCAAAAGGATAAAGCCGATCTCGGTGTCGCGACAGATGGCGACGCGGATAGATTTGGGATCGTTGATGAGCTAGGTAACATGCTCACGCCTAATACCGTCCTCCTCGTCCTTGCCAAGCATTTAATCAAAAACAAAGGTAAGACTGGCGCGATCGTCCGTACAGTGGCAACTACCCACCTCCTAGACAACTTTGCTGCCAAGCATGGTGTCCCATTAATTGAAACCGCCGTTGGTTTCAAATATATCGGCGAGCAGATGCGGGAAATCCCCGTTCTCATTGGTGGTGAAGAATCCGGCGGACTGAGCGTGATCGGTCACATTCCCGAAAAAGATGGCATCCTGGCAGATATGCTAATTGCTGAAGCGATCGCGTATGAAGGTAAGCCATTGAGTCAAATGGTAGCAGAAGTCATCGCCGAAGCCGATGGCCCGCTCTACAACCGTCGTCTAGATCTCCATTTAGATAACGCTCACAAAGAGACGGTGATGAAGACATATAGCGAAAAACCACCGACGAATATCGCCGGGATTGACGTTAAAGAAGTCGGTCGTAAAGACGGGGTGAAATTCTATCTCGCCGACGGTAGCTGGATACTGCTACGCGCCTCCGGTACCGAACCGCTGATCCGCGTATACATGGAGACTCACTCCGCTGAGCAGTTGCAGAAAATCGCTTCTACAATGGAAACCGCGATCGATGCGCTTAAATAAGAGATGGATGGTAGGGTGTGTTACGGCGCAAGCCTAACGCACCTTTTTGCGAAGATAATTTCGGTGCGTTACGCTGCTACAGTGTTACGGCGCAAGCTAACGCACCTTTTTGCGAAGATAATTTCGGTGCGTTACGCTGCCGCGATAACACACCCTACAGTTAAGACAAGATAGGAAACACGATTGCCATGACTAAATTACTGATTTCGACAATCGCCGCTGTCTGGATCGCATTCATCGCCTTATTATCCGTCCAGAATGCTAGCATCGTCAACCTAAAATTTGTCTTCTGGAACTCGATCGATCTGCCGTGGGGACTAGTTTTAGCGGGTGCCGTCGCCCTTGGCTTTATTATCGGCGGCTGCATCCCACTGCTCATAAAGCAACAATGATGCAACAAATGTCAAGCGGCGGTAGGCAAGCACAGATCTAAGATCGACCTAATTCCCGCGCGAGTCGCCAGTAGCCGAACTCTAGACATTAAGATTTGTTGCCTAGTTTTCAGAATCGGGGACGGATTGGCTGGTTATACTGGTATGGTAGTATGGCTCGATCGCAATCAAGCTCCATGTATCAGCCATTTTTAAACCACTTAGAAAGCGAACTGACAACTAAATTCGACTTACGACCGCGAGCAATTCCAGCGGGATTGGAGTTAAATGTTAGCGATCGGGGCAAGAGTCCGGCAAGGATTCAAAGCTGGTCTTATCAATGCCCACAGTTGCGAAAAATCCGGTATACATACATTGATGCTGGTGCGAGTTCTCAAATTTTCAACTGTGTTATTTATCCCAGTTATCATTACGATCTGCCACTGTTAGGATTGGATTTCCTGTCATTTGGTAAAGTCAAGAATTTAGTGGTACTTGATTTCCAGCCATTATTTCAAGATGCTGCCTATCAGCAAAAATACATCGAGCCACTGAAATTTCTGCACGATCGATACCCAGATCTCTCGCAAGATTTGGAGATGAAATTTTATGACTCCAACCAATATTTCTCCAAGTATCTCCTGTTTGCCAAAACCGATGTCGAAACAGTTTCGACGCGACTACTCGCAGCCTTTAAAGATTATCTAGACTTGTACTGGCAGACGATCGATCGCGCCGAACCATTGACCGATCCTGCTGATATTCAACGCATTGTCAAAGCCCAAAAAGACTACGATTGTTACAGTGCCGAACGCGATCCTGCATCAGGATTATTTAGCAGCTATTTCGGACACGAATGGTCGGAACGCTTCTTGCATGAGTTCTTATTTGAAGATTCAGCACCTTTAGCTGTGCGCTAGGGAATAGGGGATAGGGAATAGGGAATAGCGATTCGCGCTCGTCGGGTTCCTCGACGGTTTAGCGGCGTTTTTATTCGGGGGTTCCCCCCGAATAAAAAAACGACAAGACAGCGAATCAAGACAGGGGATAGGAGATAGAGCATAGAACTCAGGGTTTAGGGTTCTTACATATAATTGCAGATATTTTCCCTATTCCCTATTCCCTATC
>NZ_JANLWO010000320.1:0-3972 GCF_031364565.1 Chamaesiphon sp. OTE_20_metabat_361 | reverse complement strand
GCTAGTGGCGCAAAGTCCGCCTACGTGACTAATTAATTTATCCAGTCCGCGTAGGCGGACTTCGCATCACCAGCCGAGACTTCAGTCTCCAGGCAATTTCCCCTCAAAATTAGTGAAGCGATCGCGCTACATCGATAATCCCGCTAGAATAGAGGTGGTAAACTTATCGCCAAAGATCGATCGTGCGCGCAAAGATTCTCGCCTGGTTAAATGAAAATGTTCCTCCCAAACGAATCCAGCATATACTGGGAGTGGAACAGATGGCGGTCGAGCTTGCCACACATTACCAGCTAAATACGGACATTGCTGCTCAAGCGGGATTGATGCACGATTTGGCAAAATATTTCAAACCCCAACGTTTACTAGAACTAGCACGAACCGAAGGACTACCGATCGATGAAGTGGATATAGCCGCACCACACCTATTACATGCTGACGTGAGCGCAATTGTCGCACGGGATGAATTTGGAATCACCGATCCCGAAATCCTCCACGCGATCGCCGATCATACGCTGGGAAGACCGGGGATGAGTGCGATGAGTTGTATCATATTCTTAGCGGATACCCTCGAAGCTGGGCGCGGCGATACTCCAGAATTACAGGCTCTGCGCGAACTCAGTTATCGAGACTTACATCAAGCCGTCTGGCGCGCCTGTGACTACTCATTTCAATATCTACTCTCTACCCGCTGTCTCATCCATCCCCGCACGATTCGTACTCGTAATTGGGCGATGACTGAAGCTAGGCTTTAGGGATTAGGCTTTAGCGAAAAGTGCGGTCTTGGGGTTTCCCCAAGTAAAGCACCTTTTCAAGACAGGCTGTGGGCTTTAGACTTTAGATTGGGCTTAGAATGTAGAGCTACTTCTCATACCCGATCCCTAAAATCTAACACCTAAAACCTAATATCTACACCCAAATCCCTAACACCTAATACCTAACACCTATTACCTAATTGAATGACTGAAACTGCAACCTTGACAAATACCAACCAAACCACCGAACACACGATCGAGCAATTAGTATTCCTCGCGGCTGAAGCAGCAGACGATCGCAAGGCTGGCGATATGGTGCTGATTAATATCGCTGAAGTATCGACACTGGCGGATTATTTACTGATTGTGACGGGATTTTCTAAAGTACAATTACGCGCGATCTCTGGCTCGATTATCGATAAAATTGAGGAAGATTTCAACCGACTACCCTTGCGAACTGAAGGACAAGATCGCGGTGGTTGGGTGTTGATCGATTACGGTGATGCGATCGTCCATATCATGATGCCAGAGCAACGAGAATTTTATAATCTCGAAGCCTTCTGGGGACACGGTGAAATGGTGACATTGCCACAAACGACAGTAGACTAATGCGATCGATGAGTAATTCTAGTTCTTTTTGTCCGGTTCCAAAAGAGCAGCAGCCAATCAATGAATACCAAGAATTACAAACTTCTTGGTTTTTTGGTTGGGTGAAGCTAGACGCGGCTAAATACATCACTAAATTAATTTGGGTGGGGGTGTGGAGCTTAATTGTTACTGCACCTCTGGCAGCGGCTAGTTTTCCGATCGCCAAATACCCGCTCCAGTTTGGGATCTGCGCGATCGGCGGTAGTTTAATATTTATTATGCTAGCGGCAATTAGATTGTACTTAGGGTGGATTTACGTCAAAAATAGATTGTATGGCGAATCGATTTTTTATGAAGAATCTGGTTGGTATGACGGTCAAACCTGGATCAAAACACCAGAAATCCTCACTCGCGATCGCTTACTCGTCAGCTACGAAATTCAACCCATTCTCAGCCGGATTAAAGCTACATTTCTAGCTCTACTCGGCGCATTTATATCGGCTATTAGTTACTGGCTGCTATTTATTAACTAAAAGCCGATCGCTAATGTCATTGAATCTTGGCTCTTGTGCAAACTCGTACTTTTGAGCAGCATTGCTTTGAGTGAAGTTTTGCTACAGTCACAACAGCCTCTCTCACAAAAAATCAAGATTAATTATTAACTATTAATTATTAATTCTCAATTATCAATTCTCAATTAATTTAATAATGGCTCAACGTACTAAATCACCAGCAATTACCGTGCGCTTGCTGCGAGAAGGAATCATCGAATCCGTTCACCACGTTCAAGCTGTCGTCTGTGACAGCCGTGGACGCGTGTTATCGGTTGCTGGGGATGCCGAACATCCGACGTTCATTAGATCGGCTCTCAAGCCATTTCAAGCGATCGCCGTTACGAGCAACGGCATCTTAGAACGCTATCAGTTAAGCGATCGAGATTTAGCCATCATGTGCAGCTCTCATGCGGCGGAAATCATCCACACCCGTCAGGTTTTCAATATTCTCTGGCGAGCAGATATCGATACCAATGCACTCAAATGTCCGATTCCTGCTGGCAAAACTAGCCCACTAGAATACAATTGCTCTGGTAAACATGCCGGAATGCTAGCCGTGTGTCGCGCCCATAATTGGCCGCTAGGCAACTATCTAGAGCGTACTCACCCGGTACAAAAACTCATTTTGAGCAAATTTGCCGAAATTCTCAAGATGCCACCAGACGAGTTTATTGGCGTCCATGACGATTGTGGTGCCCCGGTATATCTGATGCCGCTCTCGCAAATGGCGACTCTCTACGCTTATCTATCTTCTGGCGAAAGTCTCGATCTCGAACGGATCGTCCGTGCCATGACTCATCATCCCGAGTTGATTGCCGGGACGGGGAAATTTGATACTCAACTGATGCAGCTCACCCAGGGCGAGATTGTCAGCAAAGCTGGAGCGGAAGGAATTCAGTGTATCGGTAGAGTTGGCGAAGGGATGGGATTGACAATTAAGGTGAGTGATGGTGCCAAACGCGCGAAGTATGCTGTTGCGATTTATCTATTGCAGCAGATGGGCTGGATTACCCCTGCGGTATCGGAAATTCTCACCGACCAATTTTTATCGATCGGGAGTCATACCCGATTGGAAGTCACTGGCGAATTGGCAATGGTTTAATTTAATTAATAATTAATAATTGGGTTGTTAGAGGGTGTTTGAAAAGTATCGTTTGCTACTTAGACCCTAGAGAATCCCCCTAAATCCCCCTTAAAAAGGGGGACTTTAAGCCCCCCTTTTTAAGGGGGGTTGGGGGGATTTGCCCACAATGAACGAAGCAATTAGACTTTTCAAACATCCTCTTAGGACGGGGACTTAGAAATTGTAGGTTGGGTTGAGCCTCGAAACCCAACATCCTCAGAGTGAATAGTGGGTTGAGAGCAACGCGAAACCCAACCTACTCCCATCTCCCACACTTCGGCTACGCTCAGTGCAAGTCTCCCATCTCCCATCTAAGCGACTAACATGGTGACTCGATCGCGTCCTTGAGATTTGGCTTGATACAAGGCACGATCGGCAGCATGAATTAAGTCTTGAAACTGATTTTCTCGCGTCGGAATGATCGTAGATACACCTACACTAATTGTCACGTAAGGACAAACCATTGAGGCTTCATGGTCGATTTGTAAATTCTTAATTGCCGATCGAATATTTTCCGCAACAGAGACAGCACCCAAGGCATCGGTATTGGGGAGAACGACTGCAAATTCTTCGCCACCATAGCGGGCGACGAGATCGCCGCTGCGGCGGACTGTTTTCCGCATTGCCATTGCGACTTTAATCAAACAGTTATCCCCATTGGAATGCAGGTAACGATCGTTATAGTTTTTAAAAAAATCAACGTCGCACATAATCAACGATAGTGGTGATTCAATGCGCTGCATTCGATCCCATTCTTTTTTGATATAATCATCAAAACCGCGCCGATTAGACAACTTAGTCAAGCTATCTAAATTTGCCAAAAGCTGGAGATTTTGATTTGCTTGTTGGAGTTCGGTTAATTGATTTTTAATTAGCTGCGATTGGCGAATTAAATTTCGCACCCGCTGGCGTAAAATTGATAAATTAATCGGCTTAGTAATATAATCAGTTGCGC
>NZ_JANLWO010000307.1:0-5298 GCF_031364565.1 Chamaesiphon sp. OTE_20_metabat_361 | reverse complement strand
GAGCGAATGCCCACAGTAGTAGAATCAGTGGCATTAGCACTGTAAATATTACCGCCAATCGAAAATCCATCCAGATTAACGGTTGAAACCATAACTCAGTTTGATTTGGCATTAGCTAGATCTAAAAATAGGTAGTTTGCTGCTGTTGATGGGTGGCGATCGTTGACCCAATTCAACAGATTTTCTCTCCCAATCTTGACATAAATCGTGCCGCTTTAGGTTTAGGCTTTAGGTATTAGGCTTTAGGGTTCGGAGTTCTGGTACTGGGCGGCGGAAATGAGGCTACCAGTTCTTTCGCCTAGTCTCCCCGTCCCCCAGTCGCCCCGAAATAGTAACTAGATTTACGCCGCAGAATACTAGCATCTAAGATCTAGGCTTTAGACTTGTGGGTACGATCGACTAATTTGCCGATCCTGAGATCGCGCTTGAAGATGTCGTGGAGTAGCACGTAAAAGCACGGGATGATAAAGAGTGTTAGCAGGGTGGCGAGGGTTAAACCTGCAAAGACGACAATGCCTAGCGGTTGGAGAAATTCTGAGCCTTCGCCGATGCCGAGTGCGAGGGGGAATAGTCCCAAGACGGTGGTGACGGTAGTCATCAGAATCGGGCGGAGGCGTTGGGGGGCGGCGGTGAGGATGGCGGTGGGTCGATCTACTCCGGCTTCGGTGCGGATTTGGTTGGCGGTTTCGACCATGATAATGGCGTTGTTGACGACGATCCCGACGAGGAGGACGGCACCGACGACGACCGTAATTCCGATCGCGGTTTGGGTGATATATAGACCCAATAGTCCGCCGACGAGGGCTAACGGGACAGCCAAAATAATTACCAGCGGATCGATAATCGAGTTGTATTGGACTGCCATGACGACAAATACCAAAAAGGCGGCTAGACTGCCCAGGGAGACTAATGCAGATTGGAGTTCTTGGTTGGTTTGTCCTGCATAGCTGGGTAATACCGTCACCCCGTCGGGTAGATCCAGCGTCGAGATAATTTGCTGGACTTCGGTGATGGCGGCACCCAGACTTGCGCCTTTATTGAGGTTGCCCGCGATGATAAATACCGGGCGCTGGTCGATCCGTTGAATCTCCCCTGGGGCTTGTCCCTCCGTAATCGTCGCCACATCGCTCAACCGGACGAGGGAATTATTGTTGACAAAGAGGGGAAGTTGTGCTAGCTGAGACGGCTGTTTGAGGAGATCGCGGTTGAGTTGCACGCGGACATCTACCAGCCGCTCGTTTCGTTGTAATTGGGTGGGCACCGAACCTTCGAGGGCGGTTTGGATGGTGCTGCCGATCGCTTGAGTCGTCAGACCCAGATCGCTCGCCCGCTCCCAATTAGGGCGAATTTGGACTTCTGGCTGGCGATCGTCAGCATCGGGACGGAAAGCCGATAATTTTATCCGCTCGTCCAGTGCTGCCAATACTTGCCTTCCGGCTTGTCTGAGGACTTCGGCGTCTTGCCCTTGGAGGACGACATCGACTTCTGCCCCCCGGACTGGTGAATTATTGAGGATCAAACCGCGTACCGATCCGGCGGTCACGCGCACCCGAATTCCGGCTAAGTTGAGCCGATTTAGTTCTCTGGTGGTGCGCTCGGTAAATTCTTGGACGTCGCTACCCGATTTGAGGGTGATACTCCCCGTACTGCGGGAGGGGTTGGCAGATACCGTGTTACCAAATAACGAACCGCCTGCGGTGGTAAACACATATTCCGTCTCTGGCTGTTTGAGCAGGACATCATCCACTGCTGCCATCACGCGGCGATTGGTAGCCAGCGAGGTTCCTGGCGGAAATTGAACGTTGACATTGGCTTGTCCGGTACTGATGCGGGGGAGAATTTCCTGGGGAATTTGTCCCGCCATTAGGACACCACTACCGCCTAAGAGGATAAATGCCGCCAGCACGACGATCGCCGGACGGCGGATGACTTTGGCGAGGATATTACCATACGATCGCGTACCGCCTTCAAGTTTTTGATTGAATACCCGGAGGATCCACAGCCGATTGAGACCGCTCGATCGCTCGATCGCGAATAGCCGCGCTGATAACATGGGGACGACCGTCAGGGCGACAATTAGGGAAGCCGCAACCGCGAAGCAGATCGTCAGAATTAGCTCGTTAAATAGTAAGGAAATAAAACCTCCCACGAGGATGAAAGGTAGTACCGAAACTAGGTTGGCAGCCGTAGAGGCAACTAGGGATGATTCTACTTCCTGGCTACTCTCTTCGACAGCCGCGATCGCTTGAGTGGCGTAATCACCAGCGTTATTCCTCTGGGCGCGATCGAGTTTGAGTGTGTCGATCCGTTTGCTGACATTTTCGAGAATTACAACTGAAGTATCGATCGCTTGACCGACACTAATTGCCAATCCCCCCAAACTAAAAATATTCAGTGAGAAACCGGATAGCTTCATCACGATCGCGGCGGCTAGAGTACAGAGCGGAATCGTCAGGGTGATAATAAATGTCTGCCGCAGGGAACCCAAAAAGATAAATACCGAAATCGCCGCCAGCAAGGCACCAGACAGCCCTGAAGTAATCACATCTGCCAGCGAGTTGCGGATGAACACCGACTCATCCAACGTCGGGACAATCTTGATATCCGCTGAAATTACACCAGATCGTCTCAATTCCTCGATCTTCAGTTTGACTGCCTCTACGACAGCGACAGTATTCGCATCAGACTGTTTCTGGACGCTGATTTTGACTGCTTTGTTACGGTTGAGACTGACGAGTACCCGCTCTTCTTCGGTACCATCGGTGACTTTGGCAAAATCCCGCAGATAGACTTGCTGCGTGGGGGCTGGCTGGGCGGTTGTCACGGTAGCAGTGGCGTTAGTCTGTGCCGTGGTACTGGCTGTCGCCGATCCCCCAATGGCAAACGCCAGATCGCGAATTTCACTCGCATTCTGAAAGCGTCCGACGGCGCGGGTGAGGGGTTCGGAACTGTCGCCGCGAATGCGTCCGCCGGAGACATCTTGATTGCGCTGGGTGAGTTGCTCTAGGACAGTAGGTAGGCTAATTCCGAGCGATTGGAGGCGATTGAGGTCGATATCGACGCGGACTTCTTCTTGCACGCCGCCAGAGACATCGGCGGAAGCAACACCCTCGACGATACTCAGCTCGCGGGAGAGTTCTTCATCAGCAAAAATCCGTAAGTCTACATCCTGAAGTGAAGGTGCCGTCAGCGCCAGTTCGTAGACAGGGAGTTGGGAAGGATCGATTTTAAATAACCGGGGTTCTTCGATCGAGTCTGGTAACTGGTTGCGGTTGCGGTTGAAGGCGGCGGTAGTGTCGTTGAGGGCTTGGTCGATATTACTCCCAGGGTTGAAGTAGAGGTCGAGGTTGACTTGTCCTTCGCGGGTTTGGGAGTAGATTTGCACCACGCCATCGGTGGTAGACAGGGCTTCTTCGAGGGGGCGCGTAATTTCATCGATCGCGACTTCGGGCGAGATCCCCGGTGCTTCGAGCCGAACGCCGATCCGAGGATAAGTAATCGAGGGAAGGAGATCGACGGGCAATTGGGTAATGAAGAAGATCCCGACGATGATGACGGTCAGCGTCAGCATCAGGGTGCCGATATACTGACGGATCGAGAGGGTACTAAGGCTGAAGCCAGATGAGGGTGAGTTTTGCACGATCGATTTAGTTGAGTAGGATGATAATGCCGTCGCTTCCCCCCTTTCTACGCGAGTCTGCTAGACTTCGTTTTCGCTGAGTTTACCCCCCCAACCCCCCCTTATAAAGCGGATGCGCGCTCGTCGGGTTTCCCGACGGGATAGCGCACCAAGCAGGGGGGGCTTTTGGCTTCGCCACTACAGGGGGCTTTTACTCTCTCCCCACAGAGGGGACTCTTGCTCTTGCCCCACAGGGGGACTCTTACTCCCTCCCCTTTATAAGGGGAGGGTTGGGGTGGGGTAACGGGACTACGAAAGCACAAGCAGCTTCACTTAGCCGACAAAATGCTCAATCGCACCGCTTCACCATCTTTCAGGGGCTTACCAGCCCTAGAGACGAAGCGTTCCCCAGGATTGAGACCGGAGAGGATTTGGACTTTGCCGTCGATTTGTTGACCCAGAGTGACCTTGCGGGCATTGACTACCGATCCTTCGCCTTGACGGGCGATGACAAATAGCGTCCCGGTGGTGCGTGGAGCGGCACTTGCAGGGGCGGCTGGTGCTGTCCTGGCGCGATCGGGTGTGGGTGATGTGGGCTTGGCTGGGGCGCGATCTGATTGGAGTGCGGAGAGGGGGATGACGACTCGCTCTGCGGTGGCTTGGGCGAAGGTCGATCGCGCGAGTAAGCCGCTCCCGACGCGACCATTGGGATTGGGGATGGTAATTTCGACGGGAATGAGCCGCGATGTCGGATTGGCAGCCGGGGAAATCCGGGTGACTTTACCGCTAAACTGTTGGTTTGCGAGAGCATCTAGCTTGACGGTGGCGTTACTTCCGAGCCGGACAGATGCTAAGTCGAGTTCGGACACTTGAACGGTGACTTTGACGCGACTAAAATCGCCCAGCCGCAGCAGTTCGTTACCGACTTGGAGGATATTGCCACGATCGGTCGATCGGGTCGAGACGACGCCAGAGATCGGCGCGGTGACGACGGTATAGGATTTGCGTCGCTGCTGTTGGGCGACGACTGCTTGCTGGGCGGTAATGCGATTCTTAGCAACGCCGATCGCTTGTTGCTGTGCCCGGACTTTGGCTTGTGACGATCGCAAGACTTGGGCGGCTGTCTGAGCTTGGGTGCGAAATTGCTCGGCTTGCTGCTGGGAAATCGCCCCAGATTTTGCCAGACTTTCATAACGAGCGGCATCGGACTGAGCTTGCTGGAGTGTCAGGCGATTTTGGGCGACTTGGGTCTGAGCGTCGCTAACTTGGGACTGAAGTTGACTGATTTCGCTGCGTCGCGAGGCGAGTTCTGCCTGGGCTTCGGCGGTTTGGGCGTCCAGAAGGGAGTCATCGATCTGCGCCAATACTTGCCCTTGCTTGACGCGATCGCCTACATCCACATTCAACACTCGTAATTGACCTTCTGCCTGAGCGCGGATCGCCACCTCCCGCACGGGTTGAGTCGTCCCCGTGTATTCCCGAATCGACTCTAGCGGGGCTGTCGCCGCGATCTCCACGTCTACAGCCGTCGCCTGCGCTCGTCCGCCAGCAGGTCTAGTCTGAGCGTCAGCCCCATCTTTGGGCAGCGAATTACAACTAGTGAGCAATAGCGCTAACAGGGCGATCGATCCGACCCGAACGATCTTTACTTGCTGACCATAATTACCTTGGTGGCGGGC
>NZ_JANLWO010000300.1:0-10468 GCF_031364565.1 Chamaesiphon sp. OTE_20_metabat_361 | reverse complement strand
GGTAAATCTACAGCCACGCCACCGATGCGGAAGTAGTTATTGTTTACCATTCGATAGCCAGTTGCAGCTTCCCACAAATCGTAGATCATCTCGCGTTCGCGGAAGATATAAAAGAAGGGAGTCTGTGCGCCGACATCCGCCATGAATGGACCGAGCCACAGCAGATGATTGGCAATCCGGTTGAGTTCCAGCATGATGACGCGAATATGGCTAGCGCGTTTGGGAACGGGAATATTTGCTAATTTTTCAACGGCATTGACCGTAATTGCTTCATTAAACATCCCCGCTGCGTAGTCCCAACGGCTGACGTAGGGCACGTACATGATATTGGTGCGGTTTTCGGCAATTTTCTCCATACCGCGATGTAGATAGCCGATGACGGGTTCGCAATCTACGACATCTTCACCGTCGAGGGTGACAATCAGCCGCATGACCCCGTGCATCGATGGGTGGTGCGGCCCCATGTTTAGCACCATCGGTTCGGTTCTAGTTTCGAGTTGTGCCATATGCTCTTATTGCGATCGCGTTCTGAAATGAACTATTACTGTTAGTTGCCACAGATGGCGGAGTATCGATTACTAATGATTCCCCTGCTCATATTATAAGGGGTAATGGGTAATGGGTAAGGGGTAAGGGGTAAGGGGTAAGGGGTAAGGGGTAATGGGTAATGGGTAAAAGGTAAAAGGTAAAAGGTAAAAGGTAAAAGGTAAAAGCAGCGGTTAACACACTATCCACTATTTACTATTTACTATTCACTATTCACTATCCACTATCCACTATCCCCTATCCCCTATCCCCTATCCACTATCCCCTATCCCCTATCCACTATCCCCTATCCTCTAATCGATCGATTTAGAGATAGGAGTGATAACATCTCTAATACGAGAGTGAAATAGGAAGGTCGTGGGATGGGCGCATTACAAGCATTAATATTCGATGTTGATGGGACTTTGGCGGATACCGAACGCGATGGACATCGGGTGGCATTCAACCAAGCTTTTGCTAATGCGGGGCTGGATTGGGATTGGTCGATCGAGTTGTATGGTAAGTTATTGGCGGTGACTGGTGGTAAGGAGCGGATGCGCTTTTATCTCAATAGTTACCGTCCCGATGTGCGGATGGACGACCAAACTATTGCCGATCTCCACAAGGCGAAAAATCAGTACTACGCACAGTTATTGGAGCGGGGAGGGATTCCGCTACGTCCCGGCGTTAAGCGGCTGCTGACGGCGGCTAGAGCTGCCAATCTACGACTGGCGATCTCGACGACGACGACTCCTGAAAATGTGTTTGCGCTATTGGCAAACAATATCGACTCAAATTGGTTTGAAGTTATTGCGGCTGGCGATATCGTCCCTAAAAAGAAACCAGCATCGGACATTTATGATTATGTGCTGGCGCAAATGAAGCTACCTGCGGCAGATTGTCTGGCGTTTGAAGATTCCAAAAATGGTCTGATTTCAGCAATGGATGCTGGCATCATGACGATCGTGACGATTAATGATTACACCCAAAATCATACTTTCGCTCGCGCTAGATTAGTATTATCCGATCTTGGCGAACCCGATCGTCCATGTCAAATTATCCAAGGGGATACTCAAGGCGCAACATTAGTCGATCTCGCTTTGCTAAATCGATTAATTGGGGCGTAAATCGATCGTCAATGTGCAGAATTAAGACCGTAGCATCTGGGTTTGAGGTCGGTTCATTTTTAAAAACCATTCTCACTGGGCAATAGCTGCACGGATGTATAGCAGTATTCACCCAATTGTGAATCGCCAATCTCACTCGGGAATCATAGAGTTAGTGTATCTAGATCTGCATCCACGCGCAGATCCCTATCGTAGTGAATATTTATGACACGATCGTTCAATTCATCATCTTCTGGTTGGGTGCTGCGATCGGTAGCTTCCTTAATGTTGTAGTCTACCGCGTTCCGGCTGGTATCTCGGTAATGTGGCCGCCATCCCGTTGCCCAAAGTGCTTTCATCAGTTGGGAATGGGCGAAAACATCCCAATTTTAGGGTGGTTGTTTTTACGTGGCAAATGTCGGCACTGTCATACCCCGATTTCGCCCCGTTACCCAGTTATTGAAGCAATAACTGCGATAATTTTCGTACTAGTTTACAATCGTTTTGGACTCTCGTTCCAGACGATCGGTTATTCGCTGCTGATGTGCTGGCTACTCGCACTGACGCTGATCGATCTCGATACGATGACATTGCCTAACCCACTCACCCAGTCTGGCTTAGTGCTAGGTTTAGCATTCCAGGTTATCGCTGGCTATCTCGATACCAATCATGCTATTTCCGGCATCCGGGAATATACCATCCAAGGGATTTTGGCGATGACACTGGGGATTTGGATCTATGATACGATCGCGATTTTAGGTAGTTTAATGGTCGGTAGACCCGCTCAAGGCGGCGGGGATGCTAAGCTGATGGCGATGGTGGGTGCGTGGACTAATTGGAAAGTCGTGCTGCTAGCGGGTGGACTAGCCTCGGCATTAGCTTTGGTGGGTTTTATGGTTGTGGCTGGTTATGCTGCGCTCAGAGGCGGCGGGATGAAGACAGGGGCAAATACCCTTACTCAACCCCTCCCTTTAGGGCCATTTATTGCGGCTGGGGCGACGATTAGTTTATTTGGTGGCGAGGCAATAATTGAGAGCTATCAACAGTTTATGCGATCGCCCGATCGGTTTTTATTCGCGATGCCAGTGTTGCTCGGATTGATGGTGCTGTTAGTCTGGACGCGACGAATGCGGCTGCGGGGTTCGTAATGCCAATTTATTTAATTGGGGCAAATGTGGTGAGGTAAAAGGTAAAAGGTAATGGGTATAATGATTTTCTCGATCGAGGTATCGATCTGTCGTTCTGCGATTAGCGATTGGTATGATTAAGACTAAGGTGAGTATTTTTGCTTGACGATCGCCAAAAACCCGACTTCAGCACTTTGAAGTCGGGTTTTTGATTATTGGGGGTAATTAATAAGCTAAAGTTTCGAGAGTCTCGCGCAGATAGCGTTGGACGAGGGCGTCGAGATTGAGATCGGATCGTTCGATCGAGGGTAGCTGAGATGTCCAATGCTGAAACCCCGAACTAGCTGAGATCGCTTGCTTGAGGCTAGTCCAAACTGAGGGATCGTCAATCGGTGCTGGTGAGGATATAGTCATCTGTGAACGATGCCAAAAAAATAGGTAATTTTGAGGTGGCAAGAAGTTTTTCAATAACCTTTGTCACAGTCTCTATCATAACTCAATTCAATCGAGTGTCCAGTAATCAAAACCTAGCTACAGCCATTACACCCAATAACGGATGAATCGATCGATCTACCCAGAAATTTAAAAGATATAGCGTTACTATGAGATAATGTCTCAAACCTAGTCAGTGGAATGAGTTAAAGCCGTCTGATTTATTTGAGGTTATTACCAAATAGCTTCACTCAAATCGAATCGATCGACTACAAATAGTTACTACTGACACAAACATAAACATATTATCGATCGTACATAATTCACAGTGCAAATCGGTATCGTATGTATCTATTTTAGGTAGCTATCGCAATTATTATTTACTGGTGTCAAGAGCCTTAAGAGGAACAAAAGCTGTGAGTGGAAATGAATCCCGGATGCAAGCAATTTATCAAATTACTAACCGCGAACCAATGCCCGTCAAGGCATCCAAACGGTTAGAAGATCTGTGGGCGTGCGATGTCTTTACCTTGGGCAAAATGCAGGAAAGTCTGCCCAAGGATGTCTTTAAATCTGTCAAGAAGACGATCCAAACTGGCGAACCGCTGAATCTCTCCGTTGCTGATTCTGTAGCAGTGGCGATGAAAGATTGGGCGATCTCCAAAGGCGCACTTTACTACGCTCACGTATTTTATCCGCTGACTAATGCCACTGCTGAAAAGCATGATGGTTTTGTCTCGGTTCAAGGCGATGGTACGGTCATCTCAGAATTTGCGGGCAAACTGCTCGTTCAAGGCGAACCTGACGGTTCCTCCTTCCCCAATGGTGGCATCCGTTCCACCTTTGAAGCGCGGGGCTATACTGCATGGGATGTCACTAGTCCAGCCTTCATTATGGAGACGGATAATGGTGCGACCCTCTGCATCCCAACCGTGTTTGTATCTTGGACTGGCGAAGCGCTAGACAAGAAAACACCCCTATTGCGCTCCAACGCCGCCATGAATAAGGCAGCGACCAGAGTCTTGAAGATTTTGGGCAATACTAATATCGCTCCCGTCAACTCCAGTTGCGGTGCCGAGCAAGAGTACTTCTTAGTCGATGCCAACTTTGCCAATAGTCGTCCCGACTTATTACTCGCTGGCAGAACCTTATTTGGGAAGCCTTCAGCTAAAGGTCAACAATTTGACGACCACTACTTTGGAGCCATTCCCGAGCGAGTCCAAGTCTACATGCAGGATGTAGAGGAAAAACTCTACAAACTGGGCATCCCCGCCAAAACTCGCCACAATGAAGTTGCGCCAGGTCAGTTTGAAATTGCCCCCTATCATGAGGCTGCTAACGTCGCCACCGACCACCAACACCTGATCATGACCATCCTGCGCACCACTGCGAAAAAGCATGGCTTCATGTGTCTGCTCCACGAGAAACCCTTTGCGGGGATTAACGGTTCGGGTAAACACGTTAACTGGTCGGTCGGTAATGCTACCCAGGGCAACCTATTAGATCCCGGCGACAATCCCCACTCGAATACTCAATTCTTGGTCTTCTGTGGTGCCATCATTCGCGGGATTCACACTTACGGGCCACTACTCCGCGCTGTGATTGCCACCGCCAGCAACGACCACCGCTTAGGTGCCAACGAAGCGCCCCCAGCAATTATCTCCATGTACTTGGGTTCGCAACTCCAAGACGTGTTCGAGCAAATCAAGCAAGGCGCGCTCAAAGGATCTACCGCCAAAGGCACGATGAATATCGGGGTCGATACCTTACCGATCTTGCCAAAAGATGCTGGCGATCGCAACCGGACTTCACCCTTTGCTTTTACTGGCAACCGCTTTGAGTTCCGCGCTGTCGGTTCCGGTCAATCTGTGGCAGGGCCATTGGTGGCGATGAATACGATCTTGGCAGACTCCCTCACCTGGATGGCGGACAAATTGGAAGCTGAGACTGCCAAAGGTACCGAACTCAATGCGGCGATTCAAACCGTCCTCAAAGAAGTCATCGACAACCACGGCGCAATCGTCTTCAATGGCAACGGCTACTCGGAAGAATGGCACAAAATGGCAGTTGAAGAACGCGGTTTACGCAATCTGCGGACGACAGCAGACGCGCTACCCGTATTAAATGAGCCAGAAATTGTCAAGCTATTCGATAGCATGTCGATTCTCTCGCCTGTCGAACTCGCCAGTCGGTATGAAACTTACTCCGAGCAGTATATCCTGTCGATCGAGGTCGAAGCAAAGCTAGTTATCAGTATTGCCAAAACCCTGATCTATCCAGCCGCCACCCGCTATCTCACCGACCTAGCGACCACCATTGCCGGACTCAAAGAAATCGGCGTCACGCTAGAAGCCGAAACCGCTCAGAAGGTTGCCGATCTCACTAAATCAATGATGGATTGCGTCAGTAAATTAGCAACTGCACTAAACAGCCATGATTTTGAATCGAGTGAAGCCCACATGCAGTATTTAGTAAAAACAGTTCGTCCGTTAATGGATGATGTGCGTAAATATGCTGATGGACTCGAAGCTGAAATCGCTGACGATCTCTGGCCATTACCTACTTATCAAGAAATGTTGTTTATTAAATAACATCTCATAAACAACTTATTTAGAGAAAAGACCGTTCTCATCGAACGGTCTTTTTTTTGTATTGGCTGGACTACCGCAAGATTAGTAAAGAGATTGCGAATTTTTATTTAATTTATTCCACATCTCAACTATAGATTCTCCAATTTCTTCTAACTTTGTATCGTATGCTTTATCTTTAAAGCCATCGACTTCAAGTCGCCATCCCGATCCGTCATGTCCTGTAACCTCTTTATACTCTATCAACCTTTCCTCAAACCACTTTTTAAGACCTTCTTTTTCAATGCCAGTATTTTTTTCAAGATCGGTTTGCTTGTTCCAGAATTGCATCTTCCAACCTGTTGGAGTTAGAATTATTGCAAAAAATAGTGAGAATTTATCTGGATCGATCGTATAAACCAGAACATCGCCAAAAAATGTCGGATGAGTCCAAAACCAGCGTTCAGTAAAATGACAAGCTATCTCGCTCTCAAGAAATAGCTGTTCTAACTGTTCTAGTTTCATCCTCATGTCTTTACGAAATACAGCTATTTCAGCAAGCAATGTTTTGATATCATCGTCTTTTTCTTGAAAATACTTCAACCATTTCGAGTCTACTTCAGATTGTTTTTGTAAGTTTTTCATTGTCATAATAAAATCTTTTAAGAATACTAAATGCTCGTTAGGTGCTTTCTGAGAGTAAATCTCGAATTTTTCTTCAATATTATTTAGAAATAAGTTGTATGTAATGGGTTTGAACCCACATAATTCAACTGAATCTTTCTCAGCGTTCAACGACAGTAGTACTTTATAGACTTTTTAGAGCTTTTACTTAAGGATCTTAAATACGTTGTATAGTCACAAAAAGGATTATTCACTTTAGCCAAAACTTTATTTTCTATGCCAATAATATAATTATCGGAAACTATTACTAGATCGATACGTTTATTTCCGCTGGTACGCACTTCCCGCCAAACTTCAATGTTTTGTTTGTCGGTTACTAGCTCTCGATCGATAAGCATAACTAGTGAATCTAATAGAAGCCTACCAAATCCATGTTCGTTGGTGGGTGTTAAGTAAAACTGAAGTATCTTGCTACAGATATTCTCTGAGTGTGGATAACCAGCAATCTCCATAAAAGTCTGTTGCTGATTTTTAGGAGGTGGTAATTTTTCTAGATCGGATAAAAAATTTTCATTTAGCACCATATATTTTTAAGCTGAACTTACTTATATATGGTGCCCAGATACTAAATTTTCTCACCACTCAACCTACTAATTTTACTCAATCGCCCAATTTTCAACTATCAAATTGGGGACTCGATCGAAATCTCGTGCATTTCTCGATAGCAAGATACCTTGGTTTGCTAAAACGATCGAGGCAATGCGTAAATCTTGGGTGCCAACTCTAATTCGCTGCGACTTTAGATCTCGATAGATAGATTGAGCTGCTACTGTAAATTGCAATACTTCAAATTCAGACAATAGCTTTACTGTTTCCGACAGCCATAAATAGGCATTAGCCAGTACATCCCCATCTTTTGCCTCAGATATTTGTGCCAGCCTACCGCGCACTTGTTCTTCAACATTAATTGCAGTAGTCGTTAAAGCGATCGACTGTTGTTGCAATCGACCGATTAATAGTGAATTACTCCTACCATAAAGACTCAAATGGTCGGTATCGAAGACATAAAGGGTCATATTTCATCTTCGCACTCATTGGCGATTTGACGAATATGAGCGAGTTTTTCCATTAGATCGTCAAAGGTTGGATCGTTCTCTAAAATGCCTGCATATTGCATTGGTGTAGAATTAGTTTTAGGCTCGATGCTCATTGCGAGCGGCTCCGCCAAAGAGATTGTCACGATCTTACCTGTTGATAATTGCGACTCTAATTCGGTCTTGGCATTGGCGACCGCTTCGTCTTCTGTATTCCCATTAGCAGCGATCGACGGTATTTCGAGTACAGACGCAGTAAAACCTCGATCGGAACGACCTTTAACAAAAACTTGATACTGCATGTTTTATCCTCAGCCTCGGTTGTTACTAGTATTGCATATTCATCCTCTAAATAGTTCGATTACCGCTGGTACGGCAAAGCTGAACGATAGTGCTTCGTATTCGCTAATTGTCCTTGAGTTTTAAATATCCGAAAGCTGTGACGATTGGCCTAATCGGTCAGTTGGTTATCTTACCAATTATTGTGTTAGCGATCGTCAATGTCAGGGATAACCAAGGGAAGAGGCACTAAGCTAGTTTGAGAGAAACGCTCAATGAAAAAGCTCCTGCTGTGGTCGATCGCCCGATCGATCTCAATCACAGGTATCTTTACTATTTAGAAAATCATTGCGAACGGCTTGATTATTAATTAATAAATCTTGGATATTTGTCCATTTTTTTGATTCGATCGAGTCGATTAAACTATCCAATCGATCGCGATAGATATATAGAGAATGCAATAGAGCATCGCGATTGTATTCTGCCATCATCATTCCCATTTCTGGATTGCCAGCACCTACTCGACTGGTATCTCTAAATCCCGTGCTGGCAAATTTTTTGGCAAAATCGCGGATGGTAGAATCGGTTTCCTGCAAGCAAGCAGCGATTAAACTCGCACTTACCATCACGGGTAAATGGGAAATCCAGGCAACTGCTCGATCGTGTCGATCGGGTGTTGTCTGATATACCACAGCACCGAGAGATCGCACTAGTTCATCGACCATTTTTAGTGCTGAAGGCACCGTTGCGGGCGTAGGGGTCAAAACATAAGGGCGGTCGGCAAACAGACCCTTTTCAAAGGCAGCTATCCCGCTCTGAGAGTTACCAGCCATCGGGTGTCCACCGACAAAATTCGGCCATAATTCGGTCGCCCGATCGACCAATGCCCCTTTGACAGAGCCAGCATCGGTAATAATTGTCTCGGACTGAAGGTGGGGTAATAATTGCGCGATCGTCGGGAGGATTGCCGCAATCGGCGTACAGATAAAGACGATCTGGGCATCTTGGAGACTAGCTAAGTCACAACTGGCACGATCGCAGATGCCCTTTCGCTCAGCCAGATCGCAGGTAGATTGCTGACGGCTGACACCGCTCACCTCATGCCCCAGTTGGCGCAAGTCCCATCCCAATGATGCGCCGATTAATCCGATTCCTACGATCCCGATCTTCACAGTTAGCTGTTATTGATTATTGGTTATATTGTGCCATTTAAGTGCCACAGTCTAATTTGGCATCATGGCAACTTTGATTACTTCTCGATTTTTCATATCCTCAAAAGTTTGCCCTAAATCTGTCAGCGGGCGCCGATCGCTAATCAATAATTCAAAGGGAATCTGCTGGCTGGCTAGTAAAGCTAACGCCGCGCGGACGTGGTGGGGGGTATTGTGAAAAACGCCTTTGATGGTGAGTTCGCTGTAGTGCAGTCGATCGGTATTGACGCTAATCGTCGTATCTTTGGGACAACCGCCGAATAAATTAATCGTCGCCCCCGGACGACCGCAAGCGATCGCGGTTTCCCAGACACTCGGTACCCCTGTCGCTTCAATGACGATATCAGCACCCCATCCTTGGGTTAAATCCTGGACGGTACTAGGGATATCTATCTGATGATAATTCCACGTCCGCGCGGCTCCCAATTGTGCCCCGACCACCAAGCGGCGATCGTTACCACCAAATAACCACACCGACTGGCACTGACTCGCCATCACCGCCACAAACATCAACCCGATCGCCCCATCGCCGATTACCACTACTCTAGAATCAGGGGTGAAATTACTCCGCGCCACCCCATGCAATACGCACGCTAAGGGTTCGGTCATCGACGCTAGCGCCGGATCGAGATCTGGTGGGATGTGGAGCAGGTTCTGACGGACGATCGTCGCAGGAATACTCAAGTACTGAGCGAAGGTACCGTTATTCCAAGTTAAATGCGGACAGAGTGAATATTCTTGACGCTGGCAAAAGAAACAATCCAGACAAGGCGCGGAGTTATTTGCCACTACTCGATCGCCAATTTGCCAATCGGTTACTCCCGCACCCAGCGCGACGATTTTACCCGCTGCTTCGTGTCCGAATCGAGTTGGCGGCTTGAGCATTTTGGCATGTCCGCCACGCCGCCACACCTTGAGATCTGTGCCGCAAGTAGTGGCGGCTGTGACCTCGATGACGACCTCACCCTCAGTAGGTGTGGGGACATCGAGGGTTTCGAGACGGAGGTCTTCGCGACCATAGAGGAGGGCTGCTAGCACAAAATTATTAGTTACAATGGTTGCAATCGAGACATCTCAGTATAGGAAATTTCGCGATCGAAAATCTAGCGCGGCGATTCTAGCGATCGATCTAGTTACGCGCTGAATCATCGCAAATTACCAAGACTTGGTACTCTCGATCGCCAGTTGTGATGGCAATAACTTCTCGCATAGCGACAGACAGGATATAATGTGGTGTTTCGGGTTGCAACCGATCGTCAGTAGATTCGCTTCCCGATCGCCGCCAGCCAGTAGTCAAAGGATGTCTAAAAAGATTTTATGTCTTCAATCGTAGATCTGAATCCCCCAATCCCCTTTCCAAGGGGGATTTAGCGGCGTTTTTATTCGGGGGTTCCCCCTCAAGCAAGCAGATCTAGGCATTGCGATGGGCATTACTGGTACTGAAGTTGCCAAAGAAGCCGCCGCGATGATCTTAACCGATGATAACTTTGCCTCGATCGCCGC
>NZ_JANLWO010000280.1:0-2579 GCF_031364565.1 Chamaesiphon sp. OTE_20_metabat_361 | reverse complement strand
ATGAATGGCGGATGCTGGGAAGATCCCTACTCCATCAAGGTTTAGTCGATGAAACCAGCGATGGTTACTCTGTCTTGACGCTCAATGCAACGAGCATGGAAATCCTCAAAAGCCAGCGCAAAGTCGAAATTGCGATTTCCCCCCTCAAACCAACCGTCGAAGCCACCGATGTCAGCGCCAACACCGCCGAGGCGCAAGCACTCTACAACCGCCTCCACAAACTCCGCAAACAGTACGCCGATGCCAATAAAGTTGCCCCCTATGTCATCTTCGCCGACTCCAGCCTGAGATTGATGGCGCAGCAACAACCTCAAACCCTCGCCCAATTCGCCCAAATATCCGGCGTAGGGGCGCGCAAACTCGCTCAGTATGGGGAAATGTTCACAGGCGAAATCCGCGCCTTCAGAACCGAATCTGGCTTGAGTATCCAAACCGAATCCGATCCCACGCCGCCACTCTACGTCGCACCACCAACCAAAAGCGATGTCTCCCACACCCACCTCCAAACCCTCGATTTCTACCAGCAAGGCATGAGCCTCGCAGATATCGCCACTAGACGCTCGATGCGCGAAAGTACGATCTTCGATCATCTCGTCAAATTGCTCGAATGCGGGTACAGCGTCGAGATAGACTTAATCGTACCAGCCAAAAAAGCCACCGCGATCGAACAAGCCATCGCGATCGTCGGAGCCGAAAAACTCACCCCCATTAAAGCCCATCTCGGCGATGATTATACCTACGAAGAAATCAAATTAGTCAGAGCCAGATTTACAAAGATAGGGGATAGGGAATAGGAGATAGGGAATAGTTTTAGTAATTAATATAAGTATCAATTCGCCACAGGCGACGCTACGCGAACGAATAGCTTCCAGGAAAAATTCAGTAATGAAGTGAATGCCGCTCTACGCTTCCCACAAATCGAACCATACGCAGAGAGTTTGAGAGGGGGCGTTCCCCCTTTCAACGGGGGGTCTGGGGGAAGCCTCCCCCAGATCCGGGTTCTGCCTCCGCTAGAAAAATCGCAACTCACAAGTATCAATTGTTTGCCGATATGCTTGTTACAAATAACAGTTAAGAAATGCTAAATATGACGATCGAAAACCTCAGCACGCGCGGACACCTCCTCACCGAGCAAGTAAATGTAAATAGTGCCAACCTCGACCGACTCACCACCCTAGAAATAGTAGACTTATTCAACAAAGAAGACATCAACACCCTCAACGCGATCGCAGGTGCTAGAGTCGAACTAGCTAGTGCGATCGATACAATTGCCGATTCCCTCCGTCAAGGCGGACGCCTATTCTACATCGGCGCAGGTACCAGCGGACGATTGGGCGTCCTCGATGCAGCCGAGTGTCCCCCCACATTTTGCACCCCTCCCGAACTAGTCCAAGGCATCCTTGCAGGTGGTGCTGGCGCATTGATTAAAAGCTCCGAAGGCTTAGAAGATATCGCCAGCGATGGTGCTGCGGCAATGGTAGAGCGCAACGTCGGCGAGCATGATGTAGTAGTGGGCATTACCGCAGGTGGTACCACTCCCTACGTCCACGGTGCGATCGAGACTGCCAAACAACGCGGAGCCAAGACGGTATTTATCGCCTGTGTGCCAGCAAATCAGGTCGCTAGCATTGCCGATATCGACATTAGATTACCTGTAGGGGCAGAAATTTTATCGGGGTCTACACGGCTAAAATCAGGCACTGTGACGAAGATGGCGCTAAATATTCTTTCTACTGGCGCGATGGTCAAGTTGGGTAAAGTTTATGGCAATCGGATGGTAGATGTTGCTGTTACTAATACTAAGTTACTCGATCGGGCGTTGCAAATGATTCAAGATTTGACGCAATTAGAGCGCGATACGGCAAGTGAATTACTAACAGCTAGCGGTAAATCTGTCAAAGTTGCCTTATTAATGCACTGGACGAAAGTCGATCGATCTAAAGCCGAAGCCATCCTCGCCCAAAATCACGGACAATTACGCTCTGCTGTCGATAGTTTATAATCATCATATTTCTCGAAAGGTTGGCGGATCCAGGGATTATTTGGGAGATAACTAACATAGTGATCGGGAATATAAGTCGAGCAAGCTTTATACCAAAGTACTGCGGTTTTGAGCGTCTGAATTTCTGGATGCAAATCGCGCAACCAAATCGTTGTTTGTTGCAAAGTTACGCCCGAATCTACCAAGTCATCAACTAGTAAGATCCGATCGCCCAACCGCTCGGTAGTCATGGTAATCTGACTGGCGATCGCGAGTTTTCCTCGTTGTCGATCGCCATCGCCACTGTAGGAACTAGCTGCTAGAATTGCCAAAGGTCGATCGAAGATTCGCGACAAAATATCGCCGACTCGCAAGCCACCTCTAGCCAGACAAACGATTTGGTTGAATTCATAATTGGATTGAAAAATTCGCTCGGCTAATTGCTCGATCGACTGGTGGTATTCATCCCAAGAGATATCTAAATCGAGCATGGATAGTGGATAGTGGATAGTGGATAGTTGATAGTTGATGACTTGGTAGATTCGGGCGTAACTTTGCAACAAACAACGATTTGGTTGCGCGATTTGCATCCAGAAAT
>NZ_JANLWO010000249.1:0-1691 GCF_031364565.1 Chamaesiphon sp. OTE_20_metabat_361 | reverse complement strand
AAACGATTTACCGAGCTACCTGTACTCGAAGAAGGTTATTACGTCTGTGGCGTGAATCCCTTCCTCAGTCGCACAGCTACCACACTGATGCGCCGTCGTAAGTGTAAACTAATTGGCGCACCATTCCCGATCGGACCTGACGGCACCCGCGCCTGGATTGAGAAAATCTGTTCGGTATTTAATATCGAACCCCAAGGATTGGACGAGCGCGAAGCCCAAATCTGGGAAGGCGTGGAAGAATACGTCAAACTGATTCGCGGTAAATCTGTCTTCTTCATGGGTGACAATCTCCTGGAAGTTTCGATGGCGCGGTTCTTGATTCGCTGTGGGATGACAGTTCAAGAAATCGGCATTCCCTACATGGATAAACGCTACCAAGCAGCCGAACTAGCTCTGCTGGAAAAAACCTGTCGGGAAATGAATTCGCCATTACCAACAATTATGGAAAAACCAGACAATTACAATCAGTTGCAACGTATTTATGCCCAGAAACCCGATCTAGTAATTACCGGAATGGCTCACGCCAATCCGCTCGAAGCACGGGGAATTACAACAAAATGGTCGGTAGAGTTTACGTTCGCGCAAATGCACGGTTTTACTAATTCTCGTGATATTTTGGAATTAGTAACTCGTCCGCTGCGTCGAAATGAAAATCTCAAGGATCTCGGTTGGGAGAAGTTAGTCAGAGACGAAGCGGTACTCTAAAAGACTAGCATCCTGAAAAATAATCGAACCTTATTCAATATCGCAGGTAATAAATATCGATTAGTCGTTGAAATTAACTACCCCGCCCAAATTATTTTTGTTCGCTTTATTGGCACTCACCAAATCATTTGGGCATCCCCGCAATTGAAAAGATATTCGCTGACGCGATTTTGTTGAGTTTGCAAGCCACGGATATCGTCTGAAAAATCAATGAGTCGGCTATCGACTCCACTCAGAAGAAGATCTCACGGTCGATCCGATTTTAAAATTTAGCGAGTTTAGTTTTGATTTTAGCTACTTCAGCTTCAAGATTAGCTAGCTTAGATTCAATTCGACTGTGACTGGCAAATAGTTCGATGAAATGGCGTTCGGTATTCGCAAATCCAGCTTGAATAGCTTGGAGGATGGCATCATTATTTTCACTCATGTTTTTGACCTCAGTAGTAATATTTTATGATAGTAATATTTTATTGTCGATCGATTCATCTAGACGATCGTTAAACCCGCGATCGAGCTAGAGAGATTGCCCACTGCTGAAAGATCGCGGTAAAATTGACATAAAGATGTGTCCGCCAATCGGTCATTAAATTTAGTAACGCATGACGACTACAACCTCACGATCGACCACTAAACCTTTGTGGAGTCAAGCTCTAGCTGCACCCGCACCCGAATTTCCCCAGACGCAGTTACAGATTGTCTCTGGCGCGATTCCCGATGGCTTGTGTGGCACCCTCTATCGAAATGGCCCCGGACGGCTCAAACGGGGCGGTAAGCGCGTCGGACATTGGTTTGATGGGGATGGAGCAATTTTGGCGGTAAGGTTTGCTGATGGGGCTGCTAGTGGGGTCTACCGCTATGTTCAGACCAAGAAATATCAGGAAGAAAGTCAGGTCGATCGATGGTTGTATGGTAACTATGGCATGTTGCCATCTGGAAACCTGTGGGAACGGTTTGGTAAATCGTTGGGAAATGCGGCAAATACTTCG
>NZ_JANLWO010000222.1:0-3183 GCF_031364565.1 Chamaesiphon sp. OTE_20_metabat_361 | reverse complement strand
CAGCGAATATTTGAAGGTGCGATAGATACTCGGATTGCCCGAGGTAAGCGGGGTGGGACTATCGGCGATGGCATGATAGCGAACGGTAAGTTCTTCGATATCCAAACATACTTCGGCGCGCCAATCTGGTCTGGTAATATGCCAGCAGTGCAACTCACTATCATCTTGTTCGCAACCCATTGAGATCAACCATTGCTCGATTTCAGGCAGGGGATGATTGTACAACGGGGTATCATCAGTCGGTAGTAAGGTCATGGATGAGTTGATAATTAATAATTAATAATTGATAATTGGCGCGAGTTCGGGTTAATATTTTTACCTAGCGTAATTTTCGCCGATCGATTACTATTTTAGACCGATATCCGCCCTAGCTGCGAGGAAGTTGGTCGATCGGCGACAATCTGTGCTAGCTCGGCGGGGGTATTACAGTTTGCCAGCCAGCGGGGATCGGCTACGACTAGCTCAGTAACTACTTGCTCTCGGAGCCAACCTTGAAACGATCGACCGCCCAGATCGATGTATGCACGCAACGATCGGTGGCAAATTTGCCGATAGCAGCCAGCTAATGCCTCCCACCCCTTATCAGAGTGTTTGGGGAGATAAGCAATGCTCTCAGGGGCGATAGCGGGCAATCCATCGATCCAGGATTGGAGCGCCAAAGTTGATAAATTGGGCAAATCGCAAGCGAGGGTCAATACCCAAGGTGTCGAAATTACTGTCAGTGCTTGTGAAAAAGCCAGCAATGGCCCGCAGTCTGGTACTCGCTCGGGGATAAATTCACAATCCTCCGGTAAAAGTGACTGATATTTATCCGTCCAGGGGGTAATTACATAGATTTGCGGGTGCAGCGATCGATCGCGATTTCCGATATCCTCACAGCCAGCCACAGCATCATAAATCCGCCGAATTAAGGGCACTCCATCGATCTCAATGGTAGCCTTATCGCGACCCATCCGCGAACTCCGACCGCCAGCGAGAATCAGTACCGACACAGATCGATCGTCCACAATACGCTGGGATGAATGGTTAGTAACCTAATGGCAGCTTGGATTTGGGGGCAGCAGATGCAGGACTAGCTGGCGCTTTAATGGGGCGTTGTGGCGCACCAGTAATGAATACCATCTGCTTGGGACTGGGATCGACTAAGCCACTCTCAGGTTGCTGTGCTT
This sequence comes from Chamaesiphon sp. OTE_20_metabat_361, assembly GCF_031364565.1. Classification (NCBI taxonomy): domain Bacteria; kingdom Bacillati; phylum Cyanobacteriota; class Cyanophyceae; order Gomontiellales; family Chamaesiphonaceae; genus Chamaesiphon; species Chamaesiphon sp. OTE_20_metabat_361. The sequence continues at coordinate 2,014 of NZ_JANLWO010000222.1, read as the reverse complement.
GTTGTGCCAAGTCCTGCTTGATATTTTCCGCGATGACAGCTTGTTGATGTTCTTGCGTTTGGAACCGCTTTAATTGCTTGTGTTGCGCTTTCCACGTATCTTGAGTCCGTGCGGTATGCCCATAGACAATGACACTCAGCCCCAATACGCTGCAAAAAACGATCGCTGCACCCTTTTGAACTGCAAGCAGCGATGTGAGCCAAGCTGGGGCTGAATTTTGGGGTAATTGTCTGACTTGTGGCTGGGGCTGATGAGAGTTGACTCCCACTACCGGAGATTTTGGGGCGCGTGTAACTGAGGTACGACGCTGTGTTGCTGACAAAGACTCGCGATCGGGGGGGATGTTTAGCTGATACATGCGAAGTTAATCAAAATGTAAGTGACTGGAAACGATGTATTTTGAGTTAGATAGCAACTATCGATACACATACTAGCATTGTTCTGCTAATGTAGTCGTGAGAGTCACAGAACCCCATTTCTAGACGAACAAAGATTCCATTTGAGCCAGAGCCAGCTACCACCCGCCCAGAGCGCTACCACTATTCGATTCCGCATGGCGGAGGCTTTGCCAACGAGTCGATACTTCACAGCCGCTCACTGCAACTAACATATCGCTAGTGTTTAGATGTCTCCCAAAATTGCCCGACAAATAATTCAAATCGGATTGGTGGTGAGTGCAAACTGGCAGGTTGCACTCCCAGTTAGAGCCGATAATCTTCCCGCCGATGCCGACATTCCCGAAGAAGTACTCAGAGCTGAAATCATCACCGAAGCTCGATCGCCGATCGATGGCAAACCATTATCTGCTGCCGATTTTGCCGAATTAGTCGTCACGACTCGGCTCCAACTCGAACGAGACAATGCCAGTGTCGCGATTAATAACCCCAAAATCAAAGAAACACTATTTTTACTACGCCTGCGTGGTTTCTTGCGATCGGTTGGAGTGCCGATTAGGTGAGATGGGAGATGGGAGATGGGAGAGGGTAGAGGGTAAAAGGTAAGAGGTAAAAGGTAAGAGGTAAGAGGTAAAAGGTAAATATTCTCCCAGTCTCCTAGTTTCCCAGTCTCCTCGTCCCCCAACTCCCAACTCCCAACTCCCAATTCCCATCTACTCTACTAAAAACTCCAAATAACTAGCGGTGAGATCCTTGACGGCGAGATCGAAAAATTGCTTACCGTGTTCTGGGGTAGCTAGACTCGGATCGGAACCCATTCTGCCATCGGGATAACGACGGCGAAAATCTGCCGCACCAAGAATTTTGCGTTCTGAAGACAGATTGTTGGGATCTAATGGCGTAGATTTGACAGTTTCAGGGTAGAGATATTGAGTCAGAGCAACTTCTGAAGGTGTTGCGTGAGAACCCTCGCGATCGCCGTATAATTCCTTAGCTAGACGATAGACACTTCCGCACATAAACCAGTTTGCTGTCTGGCATTCGATTCGATCGATATTAGGAATATTCAGATCGGCAAGATGCGCGTATGCCTCCGAGTAAGCTGCCTTTAGCGTAGCGATGTTACCGCCATGCCCGTTGATAAAAAAGAACTTAGTAAAGCCCGATCTCGCCAAGCAAGTAAGATAGTCGCGAATGACTAAAATCAGCGTACTCGGACGCAAACTAATCGTGCCTGGAAAACCAGTATGATGCAATGCCATCCCGACATTAATCGTCGGTGCGACGAGGGATTGAGTCGCCGTACCGACAGCTTCGGCGATGGCTTCGGCACAGATCGCATCTGTACCGATCGCACCCGTCGGCCCATGTTGTTGCTGGCACACCTCGATGTGGTCGAGGCCAAGCGTGAGGAGTGGAATACCGATCCGTTCACGTTGGTCGAGACCGATGGCTATTTCACGGCCCGTGGCGCTGCTGACGATAAAGCAATGGCGGCGGCCTTTGTATCGATTCTCTCGCAACTGAAACGGGAAGGTTTTACGCCGCGCCGCGACCTCATCCTCGCGCTCACCGCCGATGAGGAGCGCGGTGATGTGTCGACGAATGGCGTGCAATGG
>NZ_JANLWO010000220.1:0-4294 GCF_031364565.1 Chamaesiphon sp. OTE_20_metabat_361 | reverse complement strand
AATGTTTTTCACTTTACCTATATCCGCAATTATGGTGCTGCCTTTAGTATGCTAGAAGGACAGCCATGGCTGGGTTGGCTGTCGCTAATTGTCAGTGCAATTTTGGTCGCGATCGGTATTTTTAGAAACTTTAATAGTATTTGGGAGCAGGTCGGCTTGGGCGCGATCTTGGCAGGTGCCGCAGGCAATGGGATCGATCGATTGTTTTTTGGCGGTTCTGTAGTCGATTTTATCGATCTCAGAATTATTAATTTTGCGATCTTTAATTGGGCAGATATTTCAATCAATGTCGGCGTTGTTTGTCTACTAATTCATACCTTTATCGATCGACCTCACAGATCGAACTCACGCTAAAAACACGCTCGTGTCTCAAAGTCACTACTACCCCGATCGACCACTTAAAGACTCAATCATGCTCGGACTTCAAAAATTTGGTTGTTACTATTTATCACTCTCAATTACGATTTTTACTCCGGTAATTTTGGGCGACCGCGCCAATGCACTCCCCCGCACGGCAATCGAACCAACTCCCACCCCAGTGAGTAAATCTGCCTTTGTTTATGTACCACTCCAATTACCGCCTAGCGGTGCAGTCGAAGATACTTTGTCCGAACGCGATATTCCCACAGGTGACGGTGGTTTTGCCAGGGATTACAAAATTCAATTAGTTGCAGGCGATCAACTCGCGATCGATTTGACTTCAGAAGCTTTCGATACAGTTGTCAATCTCCTGAATTCCGAAGGTAAAAGTATCGCTAAAAATGATGATGGACCCGATGGAACTAGTAACTCTTTATTATTTATCAGAATCAAAGAATCCGGGACGTATATTATCCGCGTTCAAGGTTTTGGTGAAACGAGTAGTGGTAAGTTCAAGCTGAAGGTTAGTAAATTAAAAGCACAGTGAAGGAGGGAGGGAGATAGGAGTTGGGAGACTGGGGGATGGGAGTGGGTACCCAAATGGGTACCCCACCAATTAGCAAAAAGCAGGGGTTTAAATCCCCCGCCCTTTAGGTAAATTGTGCTTGGTGCATTTTTATGGACGGGAAAAATAACCGAGTCCCAAAAACCCAATTAATAATTATTAATTATTAATTATTAATTATTAATTAACTACATCCCGATTGTCTCGTAACCAGCATCGACATAGACGATTTGCCCGGTGATGCCGCTAGCCAAATCGCTACACAAAAAAGCAGCGGTGTTACCGACCTCCGTCTGCGTCACAGTCCGCCGCAGTGGTGCCACCTTCTCGACATGGTGAATCATATCCAAAATCCCACCGACAGCCGAAGATGCCAATGTCCGAATCGGCCCAGCCGAGATGCCATTGACGCGGATATTATCGGGACCGAGTTCGGAAGCCAGATAGCGAACGCTCATCTCCAAGCCAGACTTGGCAATTCCCATCACATTGTAGTTAGGAATTACCTTTACACCACCCAGATAGGTGAGCGTGACAATGCTGCCCCCCGCAGTCATCAAGGGTTTGGCAGCACCAGCGAGGCGCGTCAGCGAATAAGTACTAATATCCATCGCCTGTGCGAATCCAGCCCGAGAAGTCTTGCTAAAATCGCCAGAAAGATCCTCTTTATTTGCAAATGCTAGACAATGAATTAAGATATCTACCCGGCCCCATTTTTCGCCAACTTCGGCAAAAGTCCGATCGATTTGGGCATCATCTTGCACGTTGAGCGGCAGATAAATGCTCGGGTTGAGGGGGGCAACTAATTCTTCAACTTTGCGTTCCATCTTCCCTTTCTCGTCAGGGAGATAAGTAATCCCGATATTGGCTCCAGCAGCGTGAAGTTGTTGGGCGATCCCCCACGCAATCGAACGATTATTGGCGATTCCAGTTACTAGCGCGTTTTTGCCGCTTAAATTTAACACGATAATTTTATTCCATCTTAACTCGCACGGCTCATGATATCAGTTAGCCGATCGTAGTTGCCAGTTATCGCGGTTTCGATTCCGCAAAGCGGAGGCTACGCCAACGCCAGCAACCGCCCATCTGTGGGGGCTTAGTAGTCTACGATACAAAAAACTATTGGCAAGTCAGATTAAGTAATCTGTATCACTGTCAAACAAATTTGATAGTCTGGATGTGAGTAAGTACCACTCGGCTTGGCTAGATAAGGTCTTTAGATCTCCAGTCATCAAGGTTTTCACTCTGCCCAAATCTGAAATTGTGAGTCCAATTATTTTAAGTGAGTGTAAATCTAAGATGGTCATGATGCAAGATAAACCGATCGCTAGCGTCTTTCAGCAACTGGCTGGAGGTGACTTTCCGCCAGTACTCGAAACATTCGATCGCAATAAAACTATTTTTTTCCCTGGCGATCCTGCCGAACGCGTCTATTTCCTCACCAAAGGTGCCGTCAAGCTCTCGCGCGTCTACGAAGCCGGAGAAGAGATTACTGTGGCTTTACTGCGCGAAAATAGCGTCTTTGGAGTGTTATCGCTGATTACGGGGAACAAGTCCGACAGGTTTTATCATGCTGTAGCCTTTACCCCAGTAGAATTATTATCAGTCTCGATCGAGCAGTTTGAAAAAGCACTCAAAGACAATCCCGAACTCTCTTGGATCATGCTCAGAGGTCTATCATCGCGGATTCTCCAAACCGAAATGATGATCGAAACTCTCGCACATCGAGACATGGGATCGAGACTGGCGAGTTTCTTGCTGATCTTGTGTAGGGACTTTGGCATCCCCAACGGCAACGGCATCACGATCGATCTCAAGTTATCACACCAAGCGATCGCCGAAGCCATCGGCTCTACCCGCGTCACCGTCACCCGCCTACTCGGCGACTTGCGCGATGAAGACAATCAGGTAATTTCGATCCAGAAGAAAAAAATTACCGTCCATAATCCGGTGGCTTTGAGTCAGCAGTTTAATTAGTGGATAGTGAATAGTGGATAGTGGATTTAGAAGTTGGCTGTGCCAGTTTAATTAGTGGATAGTGAATAGTGCTTGATGAATTTTGAAGTTGGCTGTGCCAATGCTCGGTAGATGCGTCTAATGTGCCATCGGCAAGCTACCAAATAGTCACTATCCACTATCCACTATCCACTCTTTACTCTATTTCCACCAAGCGAAACCCCATCTGACACTCATAAGCATCAGACTGGGGTTCGCTGCAAAAGTTAAGAGTGCGGACGAGGCGACCGCAACCGAGTTTACCTTGTTGCCAGCGCGGTTGACCGTCACGATCGGCCATCAGACAGGCTTGACAGACTCGCTCTGGAGCAATAACTCGATCGTTGATAATGATTACTAACATCCATCCCCCTGATATTTGGGCTAGGTACGAACGAAATTTATTTGAGAATTAGATCGAATTCCGCTAGGTTGAGCGCCTCGGCAGATCGCGAGCGAACAGGAGCCGATCGAACTGGAGATTGGTTAAGGACAATAATCCATACGATCGATTTTATCAAGCCTAAACTACACTCCTGAGATTGTCACGAATATTGACGATCGAGGGTGAGATTCGAGCCGCAATTTAGTCTAGTCTGGGCTTGGCGCGATTATAGATGCTGCAATTGAGAGTAAACAGTATCGAGTCATGCCAAAGGCGAATTTTTGGTAATTATTGGCAAATTACCAGCGGCAGCCGCAACGCGATCGAGTTCCATTAGTTATAATCGATAGTTTGGGACACCACATCGATTTAGCAATCCCCAACTCATTCCAATCAGACTAGACATGGCAAAAACTAACTTAGAATTTCTACAAGAAGCAGATCCAGCGATCGCGAGTTTAATCGGTGCCGAGCTAGGTCGTCAACGGAGCCACCTCGAACTGATTGCTAGTGAGAACTTCACCTCAGCGGCGGTGATGGCAGCACAGGGTTCGGTACTGACGAATAAATATGCTGAAGGTTTACCCAGCAAGCGTTATTATGGTGGCTGCGAATTTGTCGATGAGATCGAGCAAATCGCGATCGATCGAGTCAAGCAGTTATTTGGTGCAGCGGCGGCGAATGTCCAGCCGCATTCAGGCGCACAAGCAAACTTTGCTGTCTTCCTGACGCTCCTCAATCCTGGGGACAAAATCATGGGAATGGATCTCTCCCACGGCGGACATCTCACCCACGGTTCGCCAGTAAATTTTTCGGGCAAATGGTTCGACGTCCAGCACTACGGCGTTAGCAAGGAAACCGAGCAGCTCGACTACGACATGATTCGGGACTTGGCGAAACAATATCGTCCTAAATTATTGATTTGCGGTTATTCTGCCTATCCCCGGATTATTGACTTTGCTAAATTCCGCGAAATCGCCGATGAAGTC
>NZ_JANLWO010000204.1:0-6385 GCF_031364565.1 Chamaesiphon sp. OTE_20_metabat_361 | reverse complement strand
TCGGCGATGACGATCGGGATACCAGTATCGCCGCTGGTGCGGACGGGGATTTCGAGGGGAATGCGCCCGAGTAGGGGGACACCGACTTCGGCGGCAAATTTTTCGCCACCATCGGAACCGAAAATATCATACTGTCGATCGGGCATATCTGGGGGAATAAAATAACTCATATTTTCGACAACGCCCAGCACGGTGGTAAATTTCTCAAACATCCGCAAGCCTTTGCGCGCATCGGCGAGGGCGACGGTTTGGGGTGTGGTGACAATTACGGCTCCCGCCATCGGGACGGCTTGCGCGAGGGTGAGTTGAGCGTCACCCGTTCCCGGTGGTAGATCGACGATCAGATAGTCTAGTTCGCCCCAGTTAACTTGATATAAGAATTGGCGGATGATCCCATTTAACATCGGCCCGCGCCAAATTACGGGCTGATCGCGATCGATCAAAAATGCCATCGATACTAGTTTGACGCCATGATTGCAGGCTGGTTCGAGGCTACCATCTGCCGTCGGTACCAATCGAATATCGCTCAAACCAAACATCAGCGGTGCATTGGGGCCATAAATATCGGCATCGAGTAGACCGACCTTTGCACCCAATTGAGCCAGCGCGACAGCGACATTTGCCGCTACGGTACTTTTGCCCACGCCACCTTTACCGCTGGAGATGGCGACGATATTTTTGATGCGATCGATGCCTACCCGGTCTGGCAATCCCTTTTGCTGGGGAATTTCGGCAGTTACTTCAACTTCGACATCCGTCACGCCTGGAAGCGTTTTTACTGCCTGTTTGCATTCATCGACGATAAATTCCCGCAATGGGCAAGCAGGGGTCGTTAGTACGACGGTAAATTTGACTAAGCCACCATCTACCTGAATATTCCGAATCATATTCAGCTCGACCAGACTCTTTTGCAATTCTGGGTCTTGAACTGGTTTGAGTACTTCTAAAACGGCACTACGGTCTAACATCATTATTTATATATTTTCGACTCTGGATTTAGTCTATAACCTAAATCACACCGTCGGTATCTTAGCTGGAAATAGCCTCCTTAGCAAAATGAGGTTTGGTGCGTCAGAGCATCCGGCTCTCGTCGCTTTCCAGTTCTGCCAATGCTTCTCTTGCCAGGGAATCTAGTTTCCCTGCGGCAGCATCTCGTTCGATTTGTTTATCCCAATTCTGTTCGTCTAAATCTAAAACCCATTCTGCAAGTTTGCCTAACTCTGGTAGTGATTTGAGAATTGCCGATTCAATGTCTTCAACTGCTGCAAACATTTTCTCACGGGAGATATTTTTGCTATTTTACAATAAATCATCTATTTCATGGCTCGATCGTTGCTCTAAATCACTACTTGCTCGCTCCTACAGCCGATCGATTAGCCAAAGGATTGCGATGCCCTACAGTTGTACCGTTAATTTTATTTAAGATTTGGAGGATGGATTTGATTCTGAACTAACGAGTATACGGGAATCCTCAATGGGGATCGTCGATCGATTGGGAAAACCCGCATAGAGAAAATAATTCATTTCTGATAGGGTGATAAACATAAGATCTATCTTTTGATTTCGTTCTCACACGAGACAATTGCACACTAAGTTACCCGACCCATTTGTGTGTCTGGATGTCACGATCCGATGTTGTCATAACTACACTGAAATCCAGCCGATATTTGAAGACTCGTTCGTTGGCGTAGCCTCTCCTCTGGAGAATCGAACTTCTTGGTTTCCCCCCTGACATCTATCTGCCCGAGCCACTACCTCATCATCGATCGTGAAAATATCGGACGCATTTACCATTGACAGCAGTTCTGCGAGCGATGTTCGTACGCAACGGCAGGGGCAACAAATAGCGCGGATTGCCAGTCTGACAGTGATTTTCGTCGGTTGTGCGGTCTTAGTTGGCTGGATATTAGACCTGGGATGGCTCAAGAGTTTCATCCCAGGAGCGGCGACGATGAAAGTCAATACCGCTCTTTGTTTCGTGGGGGCGGGGATCTCGCTGAGGCTGCTAGCTTACACTCGCAGTCCGCTCAAGGCTCGAATTGTCAATGGCTTGACGATCGCCATCGCCCTCACCGCACTTCTGACCATTTGTCAATATGTCTTCGGATGGAATCTGGGCATCGACGAACTCATATTCAAAGATCTGGGTTCTCCAGCCACATCGTATCCGGGTCGGATGGGTGTCAATACAGCAGTCAATTTTGGCTTGACAGGTGCAGCACTGTGGCTGTTGAATCTTCAGGATTATCCTTCAGATAGGCTTCGCCAACGACCACCGTCGCGTCCACAGCACCGAGTCCGAGTGGACACGATCGCGATCGCCCAAAGTTTAGCACTAATCGTGGGGGCGATCGCGCTTCAAGCTGTGGTGGGGTACGCTTACAATGTCCGAGTGTTTTATCAATTTACTATTTTGACGACCTCGATGGCACTACATACCGCTGTGGGTTTCGTGTTGTTAGCTGTGGGAATGTTGGCACTTAGAAGCGATCGCGTCTGGATGCGATCGCTCACGGCAAATCTAATGGGTGGTGATATTGCCAGAAGATTTATACCGACGACGATCGTGCTACCTTTGCTAGTTGGTTGGCTGATTTTGCAGGGTGTCAACGCCAATTTGTACGACCCAAACTTTGCGTTGTCACTGATGTCAATGTCGTTGGTAGGGATTGCACTGGGACTGATTGCCAAAAATGCTGATATCATCAATGGCATCGATGACGATCGCCTCCGATCGGACGATCGGAGGCAATCGAGTGAAGAACGGCTCAAACTTGCGCTTCAGGGCGCAAGACAAGGAACTTGGGACTTCGATCTCCAGAGGCAGGAGTTGGTGTGGGACGATCGCTGCAAGGAACTGTTTGGACTCGATCCTGGTGCGGTGGTAAATTATGACACCTATCTCGCAGGCGTGTATCCCGACGATCGCCAGCGGGTAGCTGATGCCGCAGCAAGAGCGATCCGCAATTGTGGTGAATTTGCTCAGGAGTACCGCACGGTTCATTCCGATGGCACCAGTCACTGGATTCTTACTCAGGGACGCTGTTGGTGCGATCCAGCCGGAGAGCCGTGCCGGATGTCTGGGACGATGATGGAAATCACCGAGCGCAAACAAGTCCAGCTCAATGACAGATTCCTGTACGAACTGACGCGACGGCTGCGGTTAATTACCGATGCGGATGAATTGCAAGATGAAGCGGCTAGAAGTGTGGGCGAATATCTGCGGGTCGATCGCGCAACATGGTATGGAGTAGATTGGATCGATCGGCTAGCAACGGTCGAGCGCGACTGGTATCGCGCGGGGTTGGAGAGTCATGTGGGCGTCTATGCGATCGCCGATTTCTTGCCACCAGCCATGCAGGTTGCCCTGTTTGCAGGCGAATCAGTAGTTATTAGCAATATCCATACCGACCCGTCGCTCGTGCCCCATCTAGCAGCCTATCGACAGTTGGGACTTCAGGCATTTGTCAGTATGCCCTGTTTCAATGAAAATCAGTGGGTAGCAACCTTACATGTCAGTACAGACCAGGTGCGGAACTGGCGCGAGGATGAAATCGCCCTGCTCCAAACCGTCGCCGCCCAGATCTGGCCGACGATCGAGCAAACCCGCGCCGTTGCTGCCCTCAGAGCGCAAGAAGAGCAGACCCGCGCCGCCCAAGCTACCATCAGACAGCAACTGGACGAAATTGAAGCAATTTATCAGGCGGCTCCGATCGGATTATGCTTTATAGATACGGATCTGAAGTACGTTCGGATCAACGAGCGGTTGGCACAGATCAATGGTGCCTCGGTGGCGGCGCACATCGGGCAGACGCTGCGCGAACTATTACCAGAACTAGCTGACGATGTAGAGCCAATCTATCGCCAAGTCATCGAGTCGAGTAAGCCAATTGTCGATCTGGAGGTGAGTGGCACCAATCCCGCTCAACCTGGCGTAGTGCGATCGTGGATCTCCAGTTTTTATCCCCAAACCGATGCAGAAAATCGCACTATTGGCGTAAATACAGTAGTCCAAGAAATTACCGCTCGCAAACTTGAAGAAGCCGAACGCCAACGGATTGAAGCCGACCTACGGGCAAGCGAACGGATGCGAAGGTTTATGTTCGATCAGACTTTCGAGCTGCTTGGGCTAGTAGATCTCGATGGCGTGCTGCTAGAAGTCAATCAAGCAGCATTAAACTCGATCTCCGCTCGATCGTCCGAACTCGTCGGTCGCAAGTTTTGGGAGACCCGCTGGTGGACGCATTCACCGCAGCTACAGCAGCAACTCATCGACGCGATCGATCGGGCTGCTAGGGGCGAAGTCATCCGTTATGAAGTCGAATTTCCCGATGGCAAGGGCAATGTGATGATTACGGACTTTTCGCTCAAACCGCTCTTTGACGAAGACGGTCGAATTGTGAAGCTGATTGCTGAAGGGCGCGATATATCCCTTCGCAAGCAAAACCAAGCGATCCTAGAAGAGCGCAACCGAGAGCTAGACTCATTTGTATATGTGGTATCCCACGATCTCAAAGCACCCCTGCGCGCCGTTGCCAATCTTTCTCAGTGGATTGAAGATGATTTGGCAGGACAACTCACCGCCGCTACCCTAACGCAAATAACCCTCTTGCGCAACCGTGTGGATCGGATGATGGCGACGATCGATGGACTGCTCGACTATGCTCGCGTCGGTCGCAGCGAGGATGCGATCGAACCTGTCGCCATGGCACAATTGCTAGCAGATGTCATCGATACACTGGCTCCACCACCCACATTTAAAATCGCTCTCCCCGCCGAGCTACCGACGTTCTCCACCAGACGCTTACCATTATTTCAGGTATTTGTCAACTTAGTCAGTAACGGTATCAAACATCATCATTCCGAGGCTGGCACGATTGGGATTGCGATCGCCCAGCAGGGTGATTGGTATGAGTTTGCGGTGTCTGATGATGGCTCAGGCATTGCACCAGAACATCAAGAGCGGGTGTTTAGGATCTTCCAAGCCGTCAATCCCCAAAAGCGCTCGGATAGTACAGGCATCGGACTGGCGATCGTCAAAAAGATCGTCGAGGCCGAAGGCGGCACCATTCGCCTAGAGTCAGAGCTGGGCAAAGGGACGACGTTTTATTTTACCTGGCCGAAGGGGTAGGGACGGGGGGACTGGGAGACTGGAAACACTTTCAATCGCCATCCACTATCCACAATCCACTAGCCACTATTCCCTATCCCCTAAAGCCTAAAACCTAAAACCTAATTTGTATATTTCCCGTAACAACGATCGGCTGTCGATCGCCTGAATATGCTACTTTGCTAGATAGTCGCCAACGACTGCTTTTACAAATATTTTTAATCTCACCTCATTCACCTTGCGGATATGACAGCTTTCTCCACCGACAGTAAGACAAATAATGCTTTCCTGCCCCCTGCTGATGCCAAGAGTCAGATTATTCAGTTCATGCGGGAATTTCAGGATAGTGTCTGTCAAGGCTTGGAAGCCGTTGATGGCGGAGGTAAGTTTCAAGAAGAAAGCTGGGATCGTCCTGAAGGCGGCGGTGGTCGATCGCGGGTGATGAAAGAAGGTAATGTATTCGAGCAGGGTGGTGTCAACTTTTCGGAAGTTTGGGGCGAACATTTACCCCCCTCGATTTTGAGTCAGCGTCCCGATGCTGCTGGGCATAAGTGGTTTGCGACAGGGACCTCGATGGTGCTGCATCCGCGCAATCCTTATATTCCGACGGTTCATCTCAACTATCGTTACTTTGAAGCTGGCCCCGTGTGGTGGTTTGGCGGTGGTTTGGATCTGACACCCTACTATCCATTTGCTGAAGATGCCAGCCATCTGCATAATACGCTCAAATCAGCTTGCGATAAACATAGTCCCGATTTGTATCCCACTTTCAAATTATGGTGCGATGAGTACTTTTATCTCAAGCATCGGCAGGAAACTCGCGGTGTAGGCGGGATCTTTTTTGACTATCAGGATGGGCAAGGGGCATTATATCGCGGCCCCGACCCCCAAGGGCCAGCAGCACAGCATAGCGACGCGCTAGGGGTGCCCGCACCGCGTACCTGGGCGGAATTATTTGCCATCTCTCAAGACTGTGCCTACAGCTTCTTACCAGCATACATCCCGATCGTCGAACGTCGTCGCAATACTGAGTATGGCGAACATCAGCGCAATTTCCAGTTATATCGGCGCGGACGCTATGTAGAATTTAATCTAGTCTACGATCGTGGCACCATTTTCGGTCTTCAAACTAATGGACGCACCGAGTCGATTCTGATGTCTTTGCCGCCCCTAGTGCGCTGGGAATACGGCTATCAACCAGAACCTGGTTCTCCCGAAGCCCAGCTCTATGATGTTTTCCTCAAACCCCAAGATTGGGCAAATTGGAAAATTAAT